>CALPWM020000010.1 GCA_943327275.2 Chitinophaga pinensis | reverse complement strand
TATCCATTACCACAAGATCGCTGTAAGCGGCCCAATCGCGTTTTTTATCGTCTGCGGACTTCTCCACTACAATGCTCTTACCCCAGGTTTTTCCTTCATCGTAACTGATGCGAAGGGTAAGGTTGTCTCTCTTTTTTTCATCTGCAGCATTGCAGGATGCAATGATGGCCTTGCACTTTTTGTATCCCAATGTAATGATGGATCCCTGGCATACCGGGTCTGGAAGAGCAGGATCAAAATAGGCGGTATCCCAGCTGGCGCCACCATTGCTTGAGAAGGCAAGGATGCGCTGCCGGATATCTCCACGCTGGTTGCGAATGCTCATCATCATGCGCCCGTCAGACAACTCAGCTGCCATGGTTTCATTTGAACCAGGGATATCTACGTTGGTTGAAAGTTTGAATGTTTTTCCATGATCATCGGAGTAAAATCCATGTGCATTGCAATCCCTGTACTGGGGTTGTGGATCTCCTGCAGTATGGTTTGCTGCTACAAAAATCCTTCCCTTGTACACGCCTTGCTGAAATTGAAAAGCATGGCCTGGAGTGTTGGCATAAGTCCTCCAATCTTCTTTGAATTGGTAGGCGGGATTTGCCGTTGGCTGAAAAGGCCTGTGGGTCTGCAATGTAATGTTTACAGCATCAGACCAGCTCTTGCCCTGGTCGGTGGATTTGATGTACCATACTTCGCGCAATCCTTTTCCTTTCCGCACTTCACCCTCGTGGTTGTTGCCTGTATTGTAAAACAAATAGACAACACCCTGCGGATGTTCAGGATCAAGCAGGTCAACTACCGGGGCTGGATTGCCTGCCTGAAGCGATGCATAATTCACCAGGATGGTAACAGGCGACCATGTTTTTCCCTTATCAGCACTGCGTTTCATGACAATGTTGATGTCGCCAAAATCTCCACTGTTGTTCACCCTTCCTTCTGCAAAGGCAAGCAGGTCATGGTTTTTCAGCGATACGATAGCCGGAATGCGATAGCTTTTATGGCCTTCTGTACCGCTGGTAAATACAGCAACTTCCTGGGCAAATGCCAGGTTGACTAAAAGCAAAAAAAGGAAGGGTAAATATTTCATGATACTGCGTTTGTCTTTTGGGGTTTAAGGAATATCAATTGGATGACCAATACGATCACCACCACAATGGCCAACATCGCAAAATCCTTTCCAAGGTTTCCTGCATCGGTTGATTTGCCCAGGTAATCAGTGATCAATGCTCCTGCAAAAATGCCAGCGGTATTTAAAAATCCATAACCGGTTGCGCGTTGGTTGGGCTTCACGAATTGACAAAGGATGGGCATGTTGTTCGTATCAAACATCCCGAACCCGAAGCCAAATAAAAATGCAGAGGCAATGATATGGAAAACGGTAAAGCCATATCCCATCAAAAATAAGGCAGGAATGGTCAGTGAAAGACCAATTGCACCTGTGTAAATTCTACCCCTGCTGTTGACCTGAAACCACCGGTCAGAAAGGATTCCACCCACAATGACCCCAAGCAAGGAGGAAATGGAGATGGAGATGGTGGTCAAAGGACCAGCTACAGACATGTCGATTTTTAAGTTTTCTGCGATCAGTGTTGGGGCCCAGTTCTTGATGGCCCAACCCGGTAGACTGGGTACAGCAAAGTACAGCACGATGATCCAAAAATGAAAGGAGCCCAGGAGCGATGTCAGTCCTGAGAAAAAGTTTTTATTGGGCTTGAGTGCATTTTCGGAAACACTGGTTTCTCTTTTTTTATCCTTTAGAAAAAGGATAAGCACCATGGCATAGATCATCCCAATCAAACCAAACAAAATGAAAGTGTTTTGCCAGGAATAATATTTTGAAACAGTGGAACCAAATCCACCCAGGGCCTGTCCCATATAGATACCCGACATGTGGATGCCAATGGCGAGAGATCTTGTTTTATCGCTATGGAAATCTGCAATCAATGATAAGCCAGCAGGGATGTACAGTGCCTCACTGAAACCCATGATGGCACGCAATACGTACAACTGATTGAAGGTTTCTGCATAGCCCATGGAAAAAGTGACGGCAGACCACACAAAAAGACTTCCAATGATCAGCCATTTTCTGCTGATGCGGTCAGCAATGATGCCAGAGAAAGCACTCATCGCCCCATAAACCCAGAGGAAAATGGCCATGAGCCTTCCGAAATTGGTGGCCTGCTTCAGCTCTTCAATATCTATCTGCATGGCAGGTCGCATGGTGGCAATCATTTGCCTGTCCATATAATTCAGGAGTGCAACGCCAAAAAGCAGTGCGACAAGGATCCATGGGTAGTTTTTGGAATTGCTCATTTACTTGGTTTTAGTTCAAGAGAAAAAATATCTGGGGTTCTCACACCTGCGCGAACCTCTCCACCAGGGATCATTACAAAACCATTCCAAAAGAAGGCATGTGTTGTTACCGGCGTTGGGAATGGCAGGATTCCTATGCTGACCCAGCGATCATGTTCAATGCTATAAGAAAGTATTTCTTTGCTGAATCCCGGATGGCTTGACTGCAGGGCAATTCTTTTTTTATCCAAGGCTTCAATAGCCAATGCATCTGTTTCCTTGTTTTTCTGAGCAACCACTGCCTCAACCTTTGAAAAGACTTCACCCCTGTCTCCGCCAAAAAGCAATACCGTGCCGGTAGGATCAAGCACTCCAGTGCCTGCAGACAATCCATAAGGGAGCGGGGCTTTCAAAGACCATTGCATTGTTTTGATATCAAAGAAATGGTTGGTGGAATACAAATCGCTGATGCCATTTTGTTTTTTGGCACGTCCCCCAAAAATGTAAATGCCGTTGGCCTTTTTGCCAGAGAAAAAAACGCCTACACCATGACTAATGGGTTGCGGTATCGGCGGTAATGATGTCCAGCCATTTTGGACATTGTTCAAATCTAAAACAAAGACCCTTTCTGATACCTTTGAAACTGTTTCACCACCGATGAAATAAACCAATGATTTGTTTGCAACTGCAATTCCATTTGTCAAAGGAATGGGAAGGTCGGGCAAAGGGGAAACAGTGAAGCCATCCTTGCTACCCACACGCAACAGCATCACTTTGCTGAGCATTCCCGTTTCATTTTCTCCACCAGCGATCACCAACCCTTTTTCAGTTGTTATCGTTGCTGCATAACCAAGGTTCATCGGGAGTTTATGGCTCCCGGAAAAAGTCACTATACCCCTGGCATCCTTATTGTAGAGAAAAACATCGTCATAATAAACCTTTTTGCCACCTTCCCAGGGCAATTTATTCGGAAAGTTTGTGCCGCCTGCTACAATCATGAAGTCGCCAAACAATCCTGCACTTTGTCCTGCAAGCCCTATTGATGGAACAGCTTTTGTCGCAGGAAATGCTCCAACCTTCTTGCCAGTGATCAATTGAAAAGGCGTATGCTGGCTATTGACAGTCAACATGCTGAGCATTAAAAAGATGAGACAGCAAACAGTGCGGAACATGTAGTGTACCCGATTTATATTTATCAATATTAAGCTTTTCGTTGATCAGTTGTCTGCAAAGGTTAATGCTGTTTCAACAGCGAAGCACTTTTCTCATCAAGATAAAGCCTCGCATTTTCATGCAACCTCAATACGGTAGAGGGATACAAGGCACTGATGTCTGCATTGATCGTATGTTCTACTGCCATTGCTTTGTTGATGCCCGGCACCACGCAGAAAATGGATGCCGCCCTCATCAATGCAGGAACAGTAAGGGTGATGGCCATTCGGGGAACTTCTTCAATGGATGCAAAACAACCATCATGGACCTGCTGCATCCTTGAGACCTCATCCAATTCTACAAGCTTTACCATAGACGGATCGTTGAAATCCGCCACATGCGGATCATTGAAGGCGATATGGGTATTCTCTCCAATGCCCATGCACACGATGTCTACAGGGTTGGCTTCCAGCAATGCGGCATAGCGACTGCATTCTTCTTCAGGGTTGGATGCGTTCCCGTTGATATAATGCACTTCATGAAATGGGAGCTTTCCAAAAATGGCCTGGTCTAAAAAATGACCAAATCGCTGCGGTGCATTTTCGTTCAGTCCTACATATTCATCCATGTGAAAAGCAATCACCCTGCTCCAGTCAATTCCATCAGCAGCTGAAAGATGCAGGAGCATTTCATTTTGAGAAGGTGCGGCAGCAAAAATGATGTTGACAAATGTTTTACTGTTCAGCAACTGTTTGATGGCTGTTGCTGCTTCAGTGGCCGCAGCAATGCCCATCTGGTCTCGGGTAGCATAAACATTGACATGCAAATGGTCTGCGGTAAATTGTTGAATGGGTGCCATGGTGCTGGTTGACTGATGAATTATGAGAGAGGGAGGTGGACCATTTTTCCAGTTCTTGCACTTTCATAAATGGCCAATACAATCTCCACAGCCTTTCTTCCTTCTACTGCATCAACCATTGGCTGGGTATCGGTTTCGATGGCATGGATCATGTCTTCAATCTGCCGCTGATGGCCAACAAAACTGATGTCTGCAGGGTTGGACGCACCGCCACCATGCGCGAGTGCGTTTCCTTTCATGTCTTCATTGAGTTGGCTGTCTTCTGCAGTCATCTCAAGAAATTCCCATTTGGTCAAATTGCTTTCTTGCAGCACTGCGGTGCCTACCGTTCCATTGATTTCTATCCGTTTCAAATCACCGGGGAAAATGGCAGTAGAACATTCAATGTTCCCCATCGCACCATTGGCAAATTTCAGCACAGCAACCACCGTATCTTCCACTTCAATTCCCTTGTGTCTTCTGTTTCCTGCAAAGGCTTGCACTGCGTCAACCTTTCCCATATACCATTGTAAAAGATCCACCGAATGGATGCCCTGATTCATCAGCGCACCACCACCATCCAATGCGATGGTCCCCCTCCAGGGATTCGATTTGTAATAGGCTTCACTGCGGTGCCATTTTACATAGGCATCACCCAAAACAATATCACCAAACTTCGCCTCATCGATTGCCTTCTTGAGCAACAGGGCCTGGTCATAAAAACGGGAAGGAAAAATAACACCCACCTTCATCCCTGTCTGCCTGGATGCTGCGATGATGCTATCGCATTTTTCAAGCGTAACTTCCAGCGGCTTCTCTACCAGGCAATGCTTCCCGGCCTGGATGCATTGAAGCGCAGGGTCTTCATGTGCTCCGGAAGGAGTGCAGATGCAAACTATGTCTATGGCAGGATCCGCCAGCATCTCATCCAATGTCTCAAATGCCTTGCAATTGTGCTGCTTCGCAAAAGATTCCATTTTTTCAGCCCCTCGGCTGTGCAATCCAATCAATGTTGCATTGCCGATGGCGCCGATGGCCTTGGCATGTACATGCGCAATCATTCCAGCACCAATGATTCCAAATCCAAATTTTTTATCGCTCATCCTTGTCTTGATTTATTGATTATTCTCCTTTTTCTTTCAGGGCCAATACAAGCTCCTCCACTTTTTCAGGCACCTTTTTTGTCAAAAGTCCTGCGCCAATGAATACCAGTGCCGACACCATGGTGGGCAATCCCACTTCTAGGGCCAGGTTGCCCAGGTGCAGGTTCTTGACAATGACGAATGTGAGCAGCCCGGCAACAATAGAGGCAATGGCTGCTCTTGGACCACAACGTTTGAACATGGGCAAGAGTCCGAACAACAAAGGCATGGAGGTTGGACCAAGAAGGGCAGCAAACCAGTTGACGATGAGCCCGAGTACACCACCAAAACGTTGGTAATTCAATGCAATCACAAGTGTTGCCAGTGTAAAAACAAAAGTGGTAACACGCGCTGTGCGCAATGCATATTTGTCGTTGCTGAATTTTTTGGAAAGCACGGGCAGGATATCCCTTGTGATGACAGCTGCCACCGTATTGACGTCGGAAGATGTCATGCCCATGGTTGCTGCAAACAAGGAGGCAATCACCAGGCCTATCATGCCTGTGGGAAGAACTTCAAGCATCAACCAACCATATGATTCTGAAGGAACAGTTCCTGCAGGAAGCAGCAGAGGTGCAGCCCACATTGGGAAGAATAAAATCAGGGGCCATATCAAATACAAAACACCAGAAAGCCAGGCGGCTTTCGAAGCCTCTTTTTCTGTGGGCGAAGAAATATAACGGGTGGCCAGGCTCCAACTTCCTCCATTGTAACTCAGGAAATATAGAAAGAACATGACCAGCACAAATCCTACAGAATAGGGTTCATTGAACAATGCATGGTGTTCTGGGGGAAGCTGTTTCCAGATACCCGTGATGGAATCCGTTCCGCCCAACCTGTTCACCACCAATACAAACATCACGATACCACCCAGCACCTGTACGATGAACTGTATAAAATCTGTGACAATAACTCCCCATAGCCCTCCAAACGTAACATAGACAAGGGTTCCAACGCCTGTCACCAAGATGCCTGTTTCCATGGGGATGCCTGCAACCACTTTGAGCAAGATGCCAATCGCAGCCCATTTTGCGCCCACATCAAAGACCTTGAGCAATACACCATTCCAGGCGACGACCTGCTGGGTAAGCAGGTTGTACCGGATGCGGAGGTATTCCAGTGGAGACTGGATCTGCAACTGTTTGCGCAGTCTGACCCAATAGACTGGAAAGATTCCTGCGGCGCCAATGATCACCACCCCTACAGGCAATGCCCACCAGATGTACATCGTAAAGCCATGTGTGAAGGCAACAGCCGCATAGGCAACAAATACGGCACCACTGTGGCCGGAAACATGGTGGGAAATACCGGCCAGCCACCAGGGCAGCTTGCCCCCTGCAACAAAATAATCCTCTGCACTTTTGCTGCGGTAATAAGACATGATACCGATCACCAACATGCTCAGAAAAAACAAGCCGATAACAAGAAGATCAATGGAATGTAACTGCATGAAAAAGGCCTAAGCCGTTTGATGAATTATGCTTTTAAAGATAAAGCATATCACCTTCGTATCCCGGAAAAAGTTTGGCGGTATCGACTACATTGAGGTGCTTTTTTGCCACCGCGCCAAATACGGATCGGAAGTCTGTTGTGACCGGCAGATCCCTGTTGTCTTCCAGTGAAGCCTTGTCCAAAGCACCCATCTTGTGGTATACTTTTCCGCCTTGAACATCATTGCCCAACACAAAAAGACAGCTTGCCCTTCCATGGTCTGTTCCGCCGGTTCCGTTCTGGTGCACTGTTCGGCCAAACTCAGTCATGGTCATCACCGTGACATCATCCTGGTAGCCTTCCATGTCTTTCCAAAAAGCGGCAATGCTGTCTGAAAAATCCTTCAGGTTTCTGGCAAAAGACCCATTGGTTGTTCCCTGGTTGAAATGCGTATCCCATCCACCGGATTCAGCAAAAGCGACCTCCATCCCGATGTTCATCTTGACCAGCATGGCGATCTGTTTCAAGGATTTCCCCAGGGGAGAATTGGGATAGATGGCCCCGGATACAGGCGTATAATTTTTGACCAATTTGAGGTCCAGCATTTTCATCGCTTCAAAACTTTCCTTGCCGGATTGCTTCAACAACTGGTTGGAGGTCTGGTCGTACAATTGTTCAAAGGAATTGGCGGCCATGTTGCCAGCAAGCGGATTACCCCTCATCTGTATGACAAACTCCTCAAGGTTGTTGATGGCGAGCGCATCATGATCTCCTTGCAAGGACCTGGGCAATGCAGCAGTCAGGCTGACGGCACTGAAAGGCGTTGCATCATGGCCCGTCAAACCCACTGCCCTGTTCAACCATCCACTGGCCGTGCTTTTGCTGTTGGGCGTTCCGCTTTCCATATAATCCTGCGCATCAAAATGGCTTCTTGTTTTGTTGGGACTGCCCACACCATGCACAACTGCCATGCGGCCTTCCGTAAAATAGGGCGATAGCGAACCCAATGAAGGATGCAAGCCGAATTTTCCATCCAGGTCAAAAAGCTTGCCTTCGGTTTGTGCAGGGCTCATGTATAAACCTGGCCTGAGTAATTTCAGGTTGGGATCGCTGTAAGGCGTAACCGCCATCAGTCCATCCATCGCCCCCCGTTGAAAAATGCAGACCAGTGTTTTTGCTTTTTTATAGGGAGGAATAATTTTTTTCTCTCCTGCGGTTGCTGTGATAAAGGACGGAACACCGCCCAAGCCTGTTGCAAATAGTGCCATGGCACCGGATCTCATGAAAGCTCTTCTGTTGGCCATAACAAACAATTATTTTCTTTGAAATTCGGGTGAACCAATGATGATGCCCACCACATGGGCCACTTGTCCTGAAACACCCATTTCAATGGCAGGCATTTTTTTTGCATTTGCTTTGCCCTTGCCCATCTTCGGTGCCATCGCGTCATCCATCATTCCCATGGTACCCGACATGTCTTCCTCAATCGTTGATGTAGATTGCGTTGATGCCAATGCTTTGTCCAGCTTGGATTGCAGCGTTTCATCCCGCACCATGGCAGTCAACCGATTGATGTTTTCCTTTTGGTTGCCCGTTGGCATCAGGATGGCACTATAGGTTTGAAGTGCATCGTCTACAGATTCAGGTTCATGGTTGTTGTTCAATGCAAGCAGGTTGGTGCTGACACCCTGTATGCGCTGGGCAGCAAAGGCCAATCCAAAATTCATTCTGTTCAGTACAGCACCGGTATTCACCCAATGGGAAGCCTTGTCTGGAAAACCTGTTGGAGCAGCATACCCATATATTTTTTGTCCCATCTTTGAACACCATTCATTGATCTGGGCAGTGTTCCTGAGTTCTGCATTGGTTGCCCTGATGGTGCTGATGACCAGTTCAAAGGGTGATTTTACCTTGCTCCGCAGCTGTTGCCGCTTCCAGAATTCCCTGCTGTTCAGCATGGCCACCATGGTTTGTTTGATGTCCCCTTCTGTTTTGGTAAATACAGCCGCCATTTCAGCGACGAGTTTGGCAGAGGGAGTATCAGATACAAACCTTATTGCGATTTTCTTGCAAATGAATGTTGCGGTTGAGGGATGCACCGCCAATTGATGCAATGCTTCAATGCCTTCGTTCAGGCCTCCATTGGCAGGATATTTTTTACCGAGGATGGTCTTCTCCCCCTGGTCGTGGCGAATGGCCAAAAACATAAAGTCACCTTCCGTTGTGGCGATCTTGCCTCGCATCTTTGATCCTTGCATTTTTGACATTTGCGCGCCATAGCCTCCCTTCATCATTGGCCTGACGGTCCATCCGGTCAAGGCCCTGGCCAGTTCTGTAACGTCTGATTGTGTGTATCCCCCATCAACCCCAAGGGTATGCAGTTCCATCACCTCTCTTGCATAATTTTCATTAAGGCCAGCTGTCTTCTTCAGTTTGCTGTTAGCAGGAACCATTTTTTTGATGCGCTGGTTCATATCATTGTTGTCGCTTCCGCTGCTTGCATTGTCGAGATAGAACAACATGGCAGGATGTTGTGCAGTAGCCTTAAGGATGGTTTCAAACTTCCCCATGGTATTGGGGCGGATAGCATCCCTTTCATAGGTCAAAACATAAGACTGTGTTTGGCCCTTTGTCATAGACACATTGAAATGATTGAACCAAAAATCAGTCATCAGTTCCTGCAACTGGTTTTCACTGTATGCGGCCCTGATCAGCTTTTGTGCAAAGAGTTGCCTGTTCAGTTCCTGCGGAGCCTTCAGCCCCTCCTTCAGCATCAATTGCTTGATATCTTTCTTGTAGTCGTCCTTCCCCAGCTTGGCCATTGAGTCCTTGCTCAGTTCTCCTTTTTTCTGAAAAACCCTCACTACCTGCCCAACATTCAAATAAGTATTGACAATGGTTTCATTGCTGAGCAGCAATGCATCATATCCGGCCAATCGCTTGTCAATTTCTGGATCTGGAAGGGAATGCTCCAATTGCTGCATGGTCCATTTTTCCAATCCCATCGACAGCAGTTTTTTTGCTTCACCGGGCCTTGCGCCAAAGCTCAGCCTGCTCAACAGGTGTTCCGCCGCTTCCAGTTCAGTTAACCCTTCTTTCCGATAAGGCATCTGAAGCCGCTGCTCACCGCTGAATTCTACAACCGTAAAAGCAAGTGAACCAATTAAAAATATGGGCAAGAAAAAACGCATATGTATAATTTGTAGATGTATGACCCAAGTTACGCTGATTGGTTTAATGTAAAACAGCCGGATAAATGAAGTAAATGGGTATATGCATTTTTTTTGGCTGTTCATTGGCATCTAACGGCTTTGATTTGGTGCTTCCTTGACTTGTGGATACTTTTGCACCCATGAAATCACAGACACCTCCTAGCGGATTTACATTCAAATACATCAAAGACGACCTTCCCGCCGGGATTGTCGTATTCTTGGTGGCATTGCCGCTTTGTCTGGGTATTGCCCTCGCCTCAGGAGCCCCTCTTTTTTCAGGTATCATTGCCGGTGTCGTAGGTGGGTTGGTTGTTTCTTCCTTCAGCGGATCAGCGTTGAGCGTAAGCGGACCAGCTGCAGGACTTAGCGTGATTGTGCTTAACGGCATTGCAAACGTTGGAAGCTATGAAGCATTTTTGCTGGCTGTTGTGATGGCCGGTTTGTTACAAATTGTATTGGGCTACCTGAAAGCAGGAAACATAGGTTATTTCTTTCCTTCCAGTGTCATCAAG
The DNA here is from genome assembly GCA_943327275.2 of Chitinophaga pinensis. Classification (GTDB taxonomy): domain Bacteria; phylum Bacteroidota; class Bacteroidia; order Chitinophagales; family Chitinophagaceae; genus Pollutibacter. Next base: position 13,762 of record CALPWM020000010.1, on the reverse strand, counting down.
GGGATGCTCGCCGCGATTGGTATCATCCTGCTCATCAAACAAGCACCTGTTGCCATAGGGTATAAAAAAGGTGGAGCATCCTATTTTCATGCAGGCGCACTGGCAGTATCAGTGATTTCCTTGTTGATCATGATCCTATGGGAACTTCCGGCAGTGAAAAAAATCAAGGCCTTCAAATGGATACCTGGGGCATTGGTGGCAGTTGTCGTTGGCACGCTGCTGAATGGCTATTTCATCAGTGCCAAACCCGAATGGGCATTGGGTGCAGACATGCTGGTGCGTCTTCCAGTGGCCGCATCAACAAGTGATTTTATCGGACAATTTATCTTACCTGATTTTTCAGCGTTGACCAATTACAATGTTTATATAATGGCATTTACCATTGCCATCATCGCCAGCATTGAAAGCTTATTGACCATCGAAGCAGCAGATAAAATGGATCCCCACAAAAGAATCACCCCTACCAGCAGGGAGCTCAAGGCACAGGGAATCGGAAACCTGGTTTCTGGCCTCCTCGGGGGACTTCCTTTGACTGCTGTTATTGTCAGAACCTCTGCCAATATAAATGCAGGGGGTAAAACGAAGTTATCGCCAATCATAGATGGATTATTGCTCTCCTTAAGTGTTATTTGCTTGGCAACTTTGTTGAATAAAATACCCTTGGCATGCCTTGCCGCCGTATTGATGGTGGTGGGATACAAACTGGCGAACATATCCCTTTTCAAATCCATCTACAAGCTCGGATGGGTGCAGTTTCTCCCCTTCATCATCACCATAGTTGCCGTTCAGTTTTCTGATCTTTTAAAAGGGATTGCCTTGGGCATGTTGGTCTCCTTTTTTTACATCCTGCGTGCAAACTATCGCAGGGATTATCACATGCACGAACGCTGGGAAGAAAATGGTGGAAAAATTGAAATCAAGCTGGCAGAAAGTGTTACATTCTTACACAAAGGGCGGATTCTTCGGAGGCTTTCAGAAATTCCGGATGGCGCACAAGTACATATCGATGGCAGCGACACACAATATATTGACCTTGAGATTTTAGAGGTCATTCATAACTTCAAGGAGACCGCCTCCGGCAAGAACATACGGCTTGAGTTGACGCAGATTCCCTCTGTCACAGGTAACGCAGCACACTAGTTCAAAACCCTGGGCATTAACCAGGGTTTTTTTTATGTCGATTTTTATTTTTAGGTTTGTCTAAACTTTATTTAGACATGCCTAAATATTCCGTCAGCGAAGAGAACCATATCAAGGCCATTTTTCATTTACAAAAAGAAGCTGAAAATGTTTCTACGCAAGAGTTGGCGGAAAAACTGAACACAAAACCTGCGTCGATTACAGACATGATGAAAAAGCTGAAGGCAAAAAAACTGCTGGAATACAAGCCCTATCATGGATTCAGGCTCAGCGAAGTGGGAAACAAGGTGGCCCTGGGCATTGTGAGGCGACACCGGCTTTGGGAGTTTTTTCTCTCAGAAAAATTGGGGTTCGCGTGGGACGAGGTGCACGATATTGCTGAAGACCTGGAGCATGTGAGCAGCAAGAAACTGATTGAAAAACTTGATGCTTTTTTAGGCCTTCCCAAGTTCGATCCACATGGAAATCCAATTCCAGACCAGGACGGAATAATACAAAAAGATACATTGGCCCGAAAAAAATAATGATACGCCATGAAACACTTACACGAAGAGTTCAGTTCACTGGGTGATGTAAACCAAAGCATAGATACCACCAAAAAACGCAAAGGCTGGAGGCGGGTATTGGCCTTTTTTGGACCAGCCTATCTGGTCAGTGTCGGATACATGGACCCAGGCAACTGGGCCACAGACCTGGCCGGAGGCAGCAAATTTGGCTACCAACTGATATGGGTCTTGTTGATGAGCAACCTGATGGCCTTGTTGCTGCAAAGCCTTTCGGCGAGGTTGGGAATTGTCAGGGGAAGGGACCTTGCGCAGGCCAACAGGGAAACCTATCCAAGGCCTGTGAACTTCGCTTTTTATCTGCTGGCCGAGGTTGCCATTGCTGCCACTGATCTTGCTGAGATCCTTGGGATGGCCATCGGCATTCAATTGTTGACCGGACTGCCCCTGATCTGGGGAGTCAGCCTTACCGTTGCAGATACCTTTCTGTTCTTGTTGCTGCAACGCCTGGGCATGCGCACCATGGAGGCTTTCATCATCTGTTTGGTGGGCATCATTGGGCTCAGTTTCCTCGCAGAAATGATCATTGCCAAGCCAGACATGGGTGAAGTGGTGAAAGGGTTTATTCCCCGCATCCCCAATGAGGAGGCACTCTACATCGCCATAGGCATCATCGGAGCGACGGTCATGCCGCATAATTTATACCTGCATTCTGCCCTCGTACAAACCAGAAAAATAAAAAGGGATGAAGCCGGCATCAAACGGGTATTGAAATTGAATTTTATTGACAGTGCCATTGCCCTGAACCTTGCTTTTTTTGTGAATGCCTTCATCCTGATCCTGGCTGCTACTGTATTTTATACTACCGGACGCACAGACGTTGCAGAAATCAAGCAAGCCCATGAATTGCTGGCACCCATGCTGGGCAGCAACCTGGCGCCTGTTTTGTTTGCCATTGCATTGATTGCCTCTGGGCAAAGCTCAACCATAACTGGAACCCTTGCCGGGCAAATTGTGATGGAAGGGTATTTGCACCTGCGGATTACACCCTGGGTGCGCAGGCTGCTGACCAGGCTTGTGGCCATCGTCCCTGCCATCGCCGTGATTCTCATCAACGGAGAAAACAATATTGACAAGCTTCTGGTATTCAGCCAGGTCGTATTGAGCTTACAACTGGGGTTTGCCATCATTCCGCTGATTCATTTTACCAGCGACAAGAAAACCATGGGGTCTTTTGCCATCAAACCCCTAATCATTGTTTTGGCCACCCTCATCACCTTGGTGCTGGTGTATTTGAACATCAGGATGGTTTATGAGCAGACCATCACATTTTTTGCAAGTTCTGATTCAGTGTTTTGGAAATCCATGATCATCTTCGCTGGTATTGCCTACATCAGCCTTCTGCTAATCGCGATTTTCTATCCACTGATGGGCAAGACCGCCAAAGAAAGTGTGAAACTTCATCCAGAGGCAGAAAAATTGCACAACATCATCATCCCCTCTTATGCGAGGGTTGCTGTTGCGCTGGACTTCAGCAAGAATGACCACAAATTGATTGCACATGCATTGGGCCAAGGAGGAAAGCAAAGCACTTACCTGATGATACATGTTGTGGAGAGCCCTGCCACCAGGATCATTGGTGATGATGCTGATGATATGGAGACGCGCAAAGACCAGCAGCGGATGGAAGGCTATGTAAAAGAATTAAAGGAGCAGGGATACAACGCTGTTGGTTTGCTGGGCTTTGATGGAAGGGTAAAAGAAATTGTTCGATTGGTAAAGGATCGGCATGCCGACATCCTCATCATCGGCGCACATGGACATACGGGCCTGAAAGACGTGGTCTATGGAGAAACCGTAGAATCAGTGAGGCATGAATTGAAAATTCCTGTGCTGGTGGTGAATGTGTAAGCGCAATGCAATATTGGCAATTCCTTACATAGATACAATCCACTGCAATACATTCGATTGCTTGCCCCATTGTTTGGTACCCGTCGCAACTTCACCCAAAACATCTTTCCTGCGCAAGTAATTGGGCTTTTTTTCAACGGGAATATTCAGTGGCGCTCCTGCATTGTTCAACTCAATTTTGGTGGCAAACAATGTCAGTGAAAGCCTTGGTATGGCAATCCCCATAATCATTCCAGGCAGCCCGTTGAAACTTTCTGGCCCGCCCTTGACAAGAATCTCATCGGTGTAAAACGCCACCACAACAACAGAGTCAGCTATTTTGGCAATGGCCTTCTTGCAATCAAATCCTGCAATCTGCCTGACTTCGCCCGTGATCTTCCATTGGTATTTTGTCAGGCTGTCCTTTATCAGGTATTTTTTTTCAAACACTGCCGTTTTCATGGTAAGCAATTGCGCCGAAAAATCCTGCACGGTATAGGCTTCATCCATTGGCTTGAGACTCGACAGGAAGTACTTGTTGTCCGTGTTTGCCTTTTCCAACTTGTATACAGAAGCTTCTGGATTGAAATCCAATACATAGGAATCTGTAACGATACGGGGCATCACTTTTTTCATTTCTTCCCAAAACATGTTTTCTCCATCCTGCTGGATTGATTCCATGAGGGTGAACTGACCCAGCTTTCTTTCATACGTAATCTTACCCCGTTGAATGAATTGCTGCTGTGAAAAACCAGCTGTCAATATTGAAATGAAAATGATGGTCAATAAATACCTCATGTTGTTCAATTTGATTGTATATGCCTTATTTGGCCACTGTTGTGGCAGACTTGTTCTTGAAATTATACACCACGCCCAACATCACATAGCGTTTGATGGTGCTGTTGATGTTTTCTGAAATAAAATTGCTGCTGATATTGCGCTGGATATCGTTGTTCCGGTTGAAGAGGTCAAACACAGTTATTTTGGCCTCCAGTGCATCGTTTTTAGTGAGCACCTTTCTGATGGATGGATTGAACAGAAAAAGATTCTGTGGACTGTCAAACACCGTTGTTTTGCTGTACAACTTGTATTCTGCCCAGAAATCAATGAATGTTTTTGCTTTCTTCCATTTGATATTGATATTTCCAAACCCTCCATAGGTGGTATACTTGGTAACAATACCTGGACGAATGGTTGATGTTGTCCTGTTGTTTCCAATGCTGATGGAACTTTGAAAATTAAACCATCCTTCACCCCAATAATTCAACTGCAATGCATAAGTGACCACCCTGTTATCATTGGTATTTTTAGTCCCATTGACAAAGTTGATGAACCTGCTGTTGTTGTGTTCAATGGAAGTTCCCCCGTAGATGCCTTTGTAAAAATCCATGGTATAATAAAACCGAAAACCATAATCGTAGTTCCCGTTTGCATTGACATATTTCATTGTCCTTTTTCCATCCGCATCAATCTGACTGCTGTTGGTGATTGCATTGGTGGTATTTGAGAAATTGGCATCCAAAGAGATGTAGCGACTTTTCAGCACTTTATAATCAGTTGCCCTTAGGTTGATCCTGTTGGTGAAACCCTGCACCAGATCGGGGTTCCCGATATTGATGTTCAATGGATCCGTATTGTCGATCAATGGCTGTATCTGTTGCAGTGTTGGATTAACCGTGGATCCTGTGTAATTAAGGTTGATTTTCCGCTGTGACTTCGGCTTGAAATCCAATGAAAATGTGGGCAGAAAATTGTTGAACCCTATGGATCTTGTGGTGGATTTTTCAATGTCGGCTGCCTGATAATTCACCCGGCCTGCACCTGAACCGAAAACAAAGTTCATCTTTTTGGCCACATAACGGTAACTGATGGAGGCATTGTTGTTGACCGTATTGAACTCAAAATGATTGCTGAGCGAGTCTACCACTGTCTTGTACGCACCGGCATTGTTTTGTATGAATGTGTTTCTTTCTGCATCATTCCTGCCAATGCTGATACCATATTTGAACAGGAGAAAACTTTTAGTGCTCAGGGGTTCTGTAAATACCAGATTTGAAGCAAAAGAAGAGCCCAGTTGTTGCGCAGCTTTTTGCTGGTCAATATTTTCTACCCTGTTGGACTGACCAGCCGTGAAGAAAATATTGTCGGCTTTTAAAGTAGCATCCTGGCTTTTGTCACTAAAACTGAGATCGGTGATGAATGAAATGCTCCTGCCTTTTTTGGCAAATTTTTTCCGGAAACTGAGGTTGGATGTCAGCGACTTGTCATTCTCATTCAAGGTTGTGGTTCTGTTTGATTGGTTGATTTTATTTTGGTTGTCGCGCAAGGTTGATGCTTCGATATTTGCCTGTGCCGCGCGCAGGGTATTGGCTCCCTTGATGACAAACTTAAAAAGTCCGGTGCTATCGGTTCCCCATTCATTTGTGCTGCTGAACTTGTAGCGTTTTCGATCCTGGGATTGCAGGTTTTTTGTGTAACTGTCCAAAGAATATCCATCGAGCAGGGTCTTGTTAAAACCAGTACCCGTTAGTTCAGTGCCCAACCGCTGGTACTGTCCTGAATTTCCTGTTGTTGTATTTTTCCACTTGTTGCCATAAAATGCGCCTACTGTTTGCTGATTCGGCAGCCCTTTGTTTTCCTCATAATCCCCATCACCGCTGAACATCATCATGACAGATCCGTCATCACCCACTTCTGTGATGGTGTTACCACCATCACCATATGCCCTTGCCTCTTCCCAATTCAATCCTTCAAATTGATTGTTTGCTGTAGTGACGTAACCCGCAATTTTTCTTTTGCCTTTGAAGGCATTGAGCATCAATTTGCCCATATTGTATTTTCCAGCATCAGATCCGGCTTCTGCCTTGCCGAAAAATCCGTTTTTCTTGTCTTCCTTGATTGTAAGGTTGATGGTTTTTGTGCGCTCTCCGTCTTCAATTCCAGTAAATGCAGCCTGATCTGATTTCTTATCGAATAGCTGGACTTTTTCAATGGCATCCGCCCTGAGGTTTTTTGTAACCACTGCAGGATCATCGCTGAAAAACTCTTCCCCATCCACCAATACTTTCTGTACTTTTTCACCCTGTGCGGTAATCTCACCTTTGGCATTTACCTGAAATCCTGGCATTTTGCGCAAGAGTTCCTGCACATCCGCATTCGGGTTAACCCTGAAACTGTCTGCCGTAAACTCAGTAGTGTCGCCCTTGATCCTGATGGCTGCGGCTGCATTTTTGATGACAATTTCCTTCATCAAATAAAAGGAAGTCAACAAGGGTACCTGACCCAAATCCCTGTCCTGGTTCGATAGTTCTACCCGGTCAATAAAATCAGCATATTTCGGATAAGAAACCAGGAGGATGTATTGCCCGTTAGAGATGTTGTTGAACTCAAATTTTCCCTCACTGGTGGATCGAACGGACGTTATCAGCAAAGAATCCTTGGCTGCCAGTAAAACAATATTGGCATTTACCAGGATTGTTTTTTCAGTGGTGTCGACTATTTTGCCGGTTATCCTGAAACCAGATTGGGAAAAAGCGCTGTTGAAGAAAATGATAAAAAATAATGTGAAAAGCAGTTTGCATCTTGTATCAATCCTCTTCATGTATCTGGAAAATTTGGGCGAAAGTAGTGACTGGATGTCCTAATTAAGACAAGGTTCTGTTAAAAGGACCATTATCAATCCATTTACCGTAAAGCGCCCCGCAATTGTTCTTCAATGATCAAACGATTAAAATGAGAATCTTCATTATATTCAATCATGAAATGGTTACTCCCTCTCCTTTTTCTCAGCACAAGCGTTGTTGCTCAGGTCCAGCGCAGCAGCATCCCTTCAACAGAAAGAAAAGGCATAATTGCGGATCAATTCATTTATGAAACCGCACCCTTCCCTGAATGCCATGCATCCACCATTGTTGAAACTCCGAAAGGATTGATTGCTGCTTGGTTTGGCGGAACGAAAGAGGGATACAAGGATGTAAACATCTATACAAGTCGGTATGAAAAAGGAAAATGGTCTACGCCGGAATTGGCTGCAGATGGTTTCATCAATGACTCAACACGCTACGCTTGTTACAACCCCGTTTTGTTTCTTGCAGAAAACAAAGAACTCTTGCTTTTTTACAAGATTGGCCCCTATGTTCAGGGCTGGACAGGCTGGATGAAACGTTCATCCGATTTGGGCAAAACCTGGAGCAAGGCGGAAGCGCTACCAGACGGAATCCTGGGGCCGATCCGCAATCAACCTTTTTTGTCGGATGGCCTGTTGATTTGTCCTTCCAGCACCGAAAAAGGGGGATGGAAAGTACATTTTGAATGTACAACAGACAATGGCAAGACCTGGAGCAAGGGACCGGACTTGAATGATGCCAATCCCATCTCAGGCATTCAACCAGCAATACTCAGGCACGATGCATCCACCTTGCAGGCACTATGCAGGAGCCAGAATAGGACCATCAATGAAACCTGGAGCCATGACAATGGAAGAACCTGGAGCCCACTGGCTCAAACTGAAATGCCCAACAACAATTCTGGCATTGATGCCATTACCCTCAAAGACGGAAGACACCTCCTGGTGTACAACAATGTAAAGCCACCTGCTTCAGTAAAAGAAGGATGGGGTGGTCGTTCTCCCCTGAATGTTGCCATCTCCATTGATGGAAAACATTGGGAGCCTTATGCAATCCTTGAAAATGAACCAGGTTCAGAATTTTCCTACCCATTTGTCATTCAAACAAAAGATGGAAAGATTCATATCACCTATACCTGGAAAAGAAAGAAAATCAAGCATGTTATCTTAACTGCCCAGCCGCCCACTGAACGCCCAACAAAGATTTGAAGAATTTGGTCTTCAGTTCCGCCAGTTTTTGTTGGGTTTCCAGCAACTTGATTTCCCTTGAATTGACAAGAAACATGCTGCTTTCTCCTATAGAAAATTTTGATTCTTCTGCCTTCAGCAAAAGGGCCTGGTTGCGCAAATTGTCCTGAAACAACAAAGACTGTGTTTGCAGGGCCAAGATATCGTTGAAACTGGATTTCACCTTGTTCTCTATTTCCAGCTTTGTCTGTCTTGTCTTGAAATCCAGATCAGCCAGTTTGATCTTGGCCTTTGAATACTCACCCCTGGCCTCCCGCTGGAACAAAGGCATTCCAAACTGTACGCCGTATTTATAGTTGTTCTCAAACAAGGGCTGTGCAAAGAATTTATTGATGCCGTACCCTTTGTTTAGAAAATTATAATTCAAATCAAGTGATGGCAACAACCCCTGAAATTTTGCTCTCTTCTCCACTTCCAATACGTCTTGTTTGAAGTCCAGGGACATCAATTTGGGATGAGATTGCAATGCCTGAGCAATGGCATCAGCCAAAACAGGCAGAGGATATTCCTTGATCAACACAAGGTTCCAGGAAGAATCTGGCACAACATCATCAGACAATTCATAGGGGGCTGCATCATCTAACCACAAGAAATTGCTCAACTCAAGACGCTGGCGCTGTAACTCAAGCCAGGACTGTGCCTGCATGGCCTGAAAACCCTGCAACTGCGCCAATGCCTCTGTGGTATCAATGGCCGCCCTGTCTCCGGATGCATACGCACGTTTTACAAATTCAAAACGCTTGGCATTGTTGTTGGTGGTTTCTGTCAGGATGGTGTATACCTGGTGTGCAGCTGTCCATTTCCAATAGGTATCCACGGCATCGTAGAGCAAATCTGCAATCTGCTGCAACTGATCCTGTCTGCTCATTTGAACAAGCAGCTTGGATTGCTGCACGGCAGCCCTCCTTTTATCAAACAACAATCCTTTCAATACAGGAATGGATATGCCTGCATAGGTACTCCTCCCGGCTGACGTTACAGGATCAAGTCGGTCTCCAGTATTGTTTTCAAATCCGGCCTTGATATCGATACCAAACCAGGTGGGTATTTTCAGCTCCGGATTGGAATAGAAAAAATAATTCTTGCCATCGAAACTTTTCTTTTCGTTACGCAAGTAAAAAGAGGGATCAAAGACACCCCTGGAAGCCTGAAGTGAAGCCCTCGCAAGATCAACTTCAAGTTTTGCCTGTTTGGCAACAGGATGGAATTTTCTGATGATGTCCATCGTATTCTCCAATGTCAAGACCTTCTGTTGAGCGCATACTTGAACCGCCTGAGGAATGGTCAACAGGAATATAAAAACAGATTTCAATACAGCGTGCCTGATCATTTTTTGTTCTTGGTCTTTTCTTTTCCTGTAGATGGTTGATAGAATTCAGGAGGGAATCCGTTGATCTGCCTCCAGAGCTCATACCAAATGCTGACATTTTTCAACAAGGCAAAACCCTGGACACCTGCCCCAAGCTTAAGCGCTGCGGGCCATTTTTTCTCTTTCTCCACCGGTACCACCAGCATCCTGAATTTGCCATTCTCGCTCCTGTTGGTCTCAACAGCAATCACTTCACCTACAAAAGTTCCATAACTGGCTTCTGGCCATCCGGAAAAAACGATGGCAGGAAATCCATCAAATTGCAAACGTACTTGTTGGCCTTTCTCTACCAAAACAAGGTCCATGGGTTGTACATACAGTTCTACGGCCTGGTCAATATGATTGGGAACAATCTCAACAATCATCTCTCCTTCCTTCACCATTTCATTGATACCCGATTTTTTTGCTTTGGTAATTTGCCCGCTTTGCGGAGCAATCATCCAGCGCTGGCTTCCCCTGATGGCATAGTTGGCCAACTGATTCTGGTTCTTTGCCACCTCAACATCGGTTGAGGCAACCTCACCCCGGGCAGAGGCAATATCTCCTTTGGCCTTGAAAATCTTGTCTGCAGCATCCTGCCTTACGGTACTCATTTCGATGCGACAGATGGTGATGTCTTGTTTTGTGTTTTGCAGTTTTTGCTGCTTCTCGGTAAGGAGGGCCAAAACCTTGTTGTACTGGGCAGTCCTGCGTTCAAATTCAGTCAATGCGATAATGCCTTCACTGATCATCTGCTTTGCACGCGTCAATTGTTGAACGGCAATGCCATGGTCAATTTCAGCGGCCACCAGCTCAGCACTGTCACTGGTCACTTTTCTCCTGAGCTGTTCCAACTTGTTGTCCAATGAATTCAGCTTGAGGTTCCTGGACATTTCCATGGCCTCAACCTGGCTGGATGTTGCACTGATCTTTTCATTATAAAATCCGATCTTCTGTTGCTTGGCTACCAACTGTTCTTCTGTTCTTTGCACCAATTTTGGGTCAAGATAATCATCCTTCACATCCGCCAGCTGTACGATGGTATCACCCTTATTGACGAAATCACCCTCTTTGACCCACCACTTGATGATACGTCCGGGAATGATGGTATTCATTTCCTGTGGGCGCTGATCTTGGTAAAGTGTAGTGACGGTACCACTGGTACTGATATTTTGCGTCCAAGGCAAAAACAGCATGATTACAAGAAAAACAAGTACTCCCCAAAACCAATAACGCACCTTGCTGAGCTTGTTGGCACGGTATATTTTTTTAACGGAATGTGGACTGAACCCCGTTTGGTCGAAAATTGTATCTGTAAGATTTTTCATATCACTGTTGCTTTATGATTCCATTTTCCATGAACAAAACTTGGTCACATTGTTCAGCAAATGATTTGTTTCCGGTAACCACAATGACTGTTGTTTGTTTGAGGCTTTTCAGATAGGCAGCAATTTTATTGCAATCCTCACCACCAGCCATTTCAAAGGGTTCGTCGAGGAGCAATAATTTTGGAGAACCGGCAAACGCCCTGAGCAGGAGTATTTTTTTGGCAACAATGCTGCTCAACCCTTTTCCCGTTGGCGCTAGCATTTCATCAAAACCATTTGGCATGGAAGAAATGAGTTTTTTCAATCCAACCACATCTGCAAGGTTCATCAGGTCGGTGACATCAATGTTGTTGTCTCCCATGGTGATATTTTCCATTAAAGTACCCTGGAAGATATCCTGCTCATGATAAAACACACCAATGTGGTGTCGGAATGATTCCAAATCATAATTCCCAATGGGAACATCGTTGATCAGCAAAGAACCCTGGTGAGAGTCAATTGACCCTGTAGCCAGCTCCATCATTACAGATTTGCCTGAACCTGCATTTCCCTGAATGCAAACTTTTTGACCGGCAGCAATACTAAAATCAATGTTCTCCAGGATGTTTTTATCCTTCCTGAAACCAAAAGAAAGATTTTGAGCACGCAATGAAACGCCATTGCCATTTTCACTGAACATGAGCTTGCCATTGGATTCCAGCTGTTTATCTGTAACCTTGCTCAGCTTCTCAAGACTGGTCAATACATCATAAGCCTTGTCCAGACTGAGGATGAGTTTTTCAACTGCCGCCAGCACCGTGATGATCACAATCTCAGCAGCAATGAACTGTCCAAGATTGAGTTGTTGGTCAACCAGCAACAATGCTCCGACAATCAACATTGCTGCAGTGATGAGTAATTTGAAAATGATCAGGCTCCAATACTGGAGTTTCAACACGTTGAAATGGTCTGTGCGCGCTTCGAGGTATCCCTCTAACAAATGATCAGTTTTTTCCAGGTGAAGGTTGTGCTTACCTGAAACCTTGAAACTTTTGAATGCCCTGGCCAATTCTTCCAGCCATGCCACAACATCGTACTTGTAATTGCTTTCCCTCAGGGAAGCCTCCAGTCCGCGCTTTGCGGTCATGGAAAGGCTTAGGTAAAGCATCAGCAAAAGCATCAGTCCAAGAACAATGAAGAGTGGATTATAGAAAGACAACAAGATGATACCAAACAAAACCTGGATCACAGCCAGGGGAATTTCAAGCAAGAGTTTGGAAAGGCTTTTTTGCAAAGAAACAACATCAAAAAAACGATTCACCAGTTCAGGCATATGGTAGCCATCCGTTTCTGCCAGTTTCAGTCTTGGAATCTTGAAGCTGAACTCAAACGCATAGCGTGAAAAAATCCTTTGCTGGATTTTTTCTACCACCTTCATTTGATTGACCTGAACGATTCCTGAAATCAATACTCCTCCAACAACCAAAATGATAAGAATCCACATGGAAGTAGGCAGTTTGCCTCTGCCTGCAGCAACCTGGGCAAAATTGATGATGGCTTGAATACCAAGCGGAAGAGACAGTTGAATAAGTCCGCTGAGAATGGCATAGAAATATATGGCAGAAACTTCTTTTTTTTCAATTCTGATTACTTCAAAAAATCGCCTGACGGATCGGGCGAGTGAAACATTTGTATCAAAACCAGCCATAATGTATATTTAGAACTACAACAGTTTGAAAATGAACTTTATCAGACCGAATTTTTCAACATGAAACGGCTAGAAAAAGTTCAATTTCCTGGCAAAACTATGCCCTGCAGCGCTATGAAGCAAAAAAGGATTGTTAAAATGAGGCATGATTTCGGAAATCGTAAACGGCTGAATCGATAGAATTCAGATTTCTGGCCAGCCGAATGCTTTAAATGGATTATTTTCATTGCATTGAACCACTTGTCTTGCATCAATGAAAAAAGCTGTCATTACCATCAAGGATATTGCAGATGCCCTTGGCCTTTCCACATCAACCGTGTCAAGGGCTTTACAAGACAGCTATAAAATCAGTGGCCCAGTCAGGAAACGGGTCAACGACTTTGCTAAATTGCACAATTACAGGCCAAACCTTATGGCCCAAAGCCTCAAGAATCGAAAAAGCCGCTGCATTGGCGTATCGCTCAGTTCAATCCCCAATAATTTTTTTGCAGAAGTCATCAGTGGAATAGAATCGGTGGCTTATGAGAAGGGTTATAAGATTATCCTCACCCAAAACTTTGAATCTTACGAGAGGGAAGTGACCAATATTGAGCACTTGTCCTGGTATGCTGCAGATGGGCTGCTTGTATCCCTTTCAGCAGAAACCACAGATCTGTCTCATATCAACAAAGTACACCAAAATGGCATGCCGATTGTGTTTTTTGATCGGGTCAGCAACCAAATCAAAACCCACAAAGTTGTAGCAGATAACAGGGGCGGGGCTTACAAAGCCACTGCTCACCTGCTGGAACAGGGATTTAAAAATATTGCCATTATTTCCAGCTCCAAAGAGCTGTCCATGGCCATTGAGCGGTTTGAAGGGTATGAAGCCGCATTGGCCGCCAGTGGACTAGTGCCCAATGAAGCCTACATCAAGTATTGCCCCCATGGAGAAATGTTGGTTGAGGAAGTAGAGACCGCGGTAAAGGAATTGCTTGAAATGGTGACTCCTCC
>CALPWM020000009.1 GCA_943327275.2 Chitinophaga pinensis | reverse complement strand
CCAATTGTCATCGGACTTTACCAGTGATTTGGTTCCATCAGCATATTCAATTTCAAGTTGTAAAATGGCACGGGGCGAACCATACCATTGCATCTGCCAGCCCCAGTATTTCTTTTGACCATTGAACCAACCATTACCCAACATGATTCCCAGGGCATTGGTTCCGGAATTTAATTCCGCGGTTACATCATACGTATCATAAAGAATGCGTTTACGGAAATCTGTTTTTGCAGGGGAAAGCACACTGTTTCCAACCTTCTTTCCATTCAATCGGAGTTCATATAATCCAAGTCCCGCAACAAATACCCTTGCACGATTGATCTTTTTTTCTACACGGAATTCATGACGGAAGATTGGAGAGCGAGAATCGGGAATAACTTTTAGCACTTCCTTGGATAACTTTTGGGTTAAAAAGGAATCGACATCAGCTACCACCTCATTGGCATTCCCTCTTCCTATCCAGGCAGCCTTCCATGCTTCTTCACCCAACAATCCCGTGTTAAAACTGCTTGTTTTCCCGTATGGATACATTTTACCTGCGTCATCCCGGATACGAACCTTCCAGTAATATTCCCTGTTGCTGCCCAGGGCAAGTCCTCCATACCTGACCTGGGATGATTGGTCCGAAGCCACCAGCCCCGTATTCCAAATGTCCCCTTCATCTGCATCCAGTATTTTCATGCTTGATGCCACCAATATCTGATAGCCCGACTGTTTGCGCCCCCGACCTTCAAGCCCTAAGACCCACGAGAAACGGGGCTTTTGAATATCCAGGGCAATGGGGGTAGGATCGAATTCGACCGATAGGTCAGGCGAAGTACCCTTTGCCAACCATTCAAGGTAATTATCCTTCATTCGCTGCAATTGCGAATCCGGAACTTGCTTGTTTTGTCCAAATGATGAAAGTGAAATGGTAAAAAATGCAAAAACAGTGGTTGATAACCAGATGAATTTAGCAAGTATACAGATGGTTTTATGCCTCATTTTATAATTGTATCAGCTGGGTTCAAGCGGAAAACACAATGCTTCAATTTATCGCTTGTTGCTTAAAAATCCTATTGAACTGATAAAATCGGGTTAAAACAGGTGAAGAATTGTTTACTCTTACTCTAAAATTTATTGGCTAAACTTACAGTATGAAATCTAAGGGTATAACAGCTCCTGTAGCACTGATGGTTTTATTGTTTTTTTTATTGAGCGGGTCATTGTTTTCGCAGGTTCGTCCCCACCATATTTTTGATAACAATATGGTGTTGCAGCGTGATCAGCCTGTCAAAATATGGGGATGGGCCAATCCATCTGAGCGAATAAAAATTGAATTTGGAGGACAGGTTAAATCCACTCAGGCCAATCAGCAAGGGGAGTGGTTTGTATACCTCGATCCCATGAAAGCGAATACCAAGGCCCAGGACATGAAAATTGCTGGCAAGGTTGATTCTGTTGTATTGACCAATGTATTGGTTGGTGATGTTTGGGTCCTTGGAGGTCAGAGCAATATGGAGATGGATTTATCCAGGATCTTTCATGGAGATGCAGAAGTTTTATCTGCCCATTTCCCCAATATTCGCCTCATGACCATTCCCAGTTCTGCAGGTCATTTGCCAAAGAAGGATTTTGAAAGAATCAATGAATACGATGACTGGCTCGACAGGTACGATAAAAAAGGATCTTGGTTTACCTGCTCACCTTCCACTGTTGCAACTTTCTCTGGGTTGGGATATATTTTTGGTCGGAGATTACACTTGGTCAGCCAAGTACCCATTGGTTTAATCGATGCATCATTGGGGGGTACTACCATAGAAGCCTGGCTAAGCCCCAAGACACTTAATGAAATGCCTGAGAACAGTGCTTTGGTAAAGCAATGGAATGATAAGGAGGCGGCCTATGATCCGGTTGAAGACCTTAAAACAAAAATCATCAATTGGGAGAAAAGAAGCCTTGTCCTGAAAAGCCAGGGGTTGGAACCTGCTCCAAAGCCGGTGGAGCCATCTGTAAGGCCTTCGCTTGACAGGAATTTTCCAGGATCCTCCTATATGGGCATGGTAGCAATCATTGGTGGGCTCACTGTAAAAGGAGTAGTCTTTCATCAGGGTTATAACAATGCCTTGGGCGATGCCCGACCTACATTATACGCAGCAAACTATAAAGCGTTGATCAATGACTGGAGGACCTTGTTCAACAACAAAAATTTACCCTTCGGAATCATGGAGTTGAGTGCTGGAGGGGAACCACAAACGCTGGATAATTATGAATTGAGAATGTTGGATCCTGCGCCATACATCCGGGAAGGGCAGTTCAATGCCTATCGGGATTTATCCAACACAGGGTATGTTGCTGCATACGACCAACAGGTAAACTGGTACCATCCTCAAAAAAAAGCGGAAGTTGGAGAGCGGATGGCCCGCTGGGCATTGTCAACCCAGTATGGTTTTGATCTTCGATGGGAACCGGCAATCTATAAGAGCATCGAAAGGCTCAAGGACCGAATCATCGTGACCTTTAACAAGGAGGTGAAATCCTCTGATGACAGGCCTTTGGAAGGTTTTTCAATTGCAGGAGCTGATCAACATTTTTATCCCGCAAAGGCTGAATATGTGAAAATTGAAAACGAAAAGGGGCAAAAAGTCAATGATAAAAAAAGGGTTGTTGTTTGGAATGATCTTGTTGTTGATCCTCTGGAATTGCGTTATGCCTGGGCGCGCAATCCCTTGGGCAATCTTGTCAGTGATGCAGACAGAATTATTCCTGTACCACTTTTTAGGACAGACCATTGGGATTATCCAGAGGCGCCCTACCTGTCTGGCGAATTTGAAGCGTACCGGATAAAACAGAAAAAGTTGCAACAAGAAGCAGAAGAGCTGGCACGCATCAGGATCATTCAAGAAGCAGAAAAACTGTTGAAAGAAAAGAAAAAATGAAGCTCCACAAGCAGGTCATCAATCCCAATCATTACAACCCAACAAATAAAATAGAACGAATGACATTCTCAAAATCTTTATCCGGGCAAAGCATTTTCATGGTGATGAAATGCATTATCGCGAATGTTTTTTTCATTGCGATGGCCTCACTTGCTGCTGCGCAGGATTCCACAAATAAACCACTGAGAAAAGGGAATATCGGCGGGTACATGATTACACGCCTGGAGAAAGTTGACCAATCATTCAATGCAGGCTACTCCATGTATGCGGCTGCTTGGCCTTTGGTGAAGGAATATCCGGGTCGCAGTTTTCAATCAGGCTTGTTCGGAACCTGGATGCATCCTGAACATGACGGCCCCCTGCCAGTGGAAAAACTGTATACGGATATTGAAGGAGGCCTCGGCTGGTGGCGCGATACAGAGTTTGCAACCGCAACACCCAAATTTATCATGGGTGGTGTGCAATTGAATTTTGCGGGATGGGCCAATGGGCCTGGTGCAGGCAAGGGAAGGGATTGGAGCAAATCCAAAGGCAAATATGGAGTTGCACAACTGAGTCCCTGGTTGTTATGGCCTCCAGACGGACTGAACCTTCGTCAGGGAACCTGTGGTGAATGGTTTGGCAGCGGCTATTTGCCCTTGCCCCTCACTGAACCGAAATTGGTCACAGCAGGCAAAGACGTTCCTACCGGAAATCAGTGTTGGACCCTCTTCCTCAATACAGGAAATTTCAAAGGACCTGTGGCATTCTTTACACCCTATTTCTGGAGCGAGGCCTCAGTGGAGAATCCACTCCTGAGTGGATTATTTCCGGATACGCGCCCATCAAAGGCCAACAAACCTTTTCAGATGGAAACGCAACACATTCATTCCTATGAAGCCACGGATACCAAGGGGCAGACATTTGCCCGAATGGCTCCGACGCAATACCCTGTTGGGCCTGATGGCAATTCGGAGTTGTTGCAACGTTTGATGGTGTACAACAAGGATGCACTATGGAAAGATGTGGAGGCATGGTTCAAAGGCGGCAAACCTGCCAGTGGCATGATTGATACCAGCAAAGCCCATATGCAAAAGTTTGAGAAAGGTGTCAGGTCAAACTGGAAAATTTATGGTGATCATATTCCGAAGGAAAAACGCGCCTTGACGAATATTACTTCTTATATGGATGCAAATGTTACTGATGCTGCTACTTTAAAGGTACGCTGGGAAGGTGAATTGATCAGTAGAAGAAAAACAGGAAACGGTGCTGTCGTAACACTTCCTGAATATTATAAACTGCTTAAATCAGGTAACGATACAATAGGTACCTGGGTTGCGGTGGCAGCTACTGACGTGCCGACTGAAACAGGTCTTCACGAGGTGAGCTTTGGCAGGGCCGAAGACGACAGAACTTCGCTGGTCTATACTACGCCCAAAGAAGATACCAGTTGTTGGAAAACACCTGGTCCTGCAGCAGGTCCCTTCAAAGTGAAGTTGGGAGATGGCAGCACGGTGACCTACTATTGGTATCGTTTTGCTGACCAGCCTGCATTGCTCAATGCCAGTCTCAGCAGCAAGGAGCGTGAAGAAATGCAGCGACGTGCTGAATTGCTGCACAGGTTTTGGACAAAAGAACGCGAATACCTTCCACCACCCATGTCTGGAAAGCTTGCCTATCTGGATCCTGCCTTGATCGTCAAGCCTCCCAAAGGAATGGAGATAGGATATGTGCCGATTGTTACACAACAGGGGTTGGAGAAATAGTCTTGGCTACTTCCCCAATTGGTATATTGTATTTTGAATCTTTCCTGTTATGGGTTGTCCATTCTTACCAGTGAGCTGATAATTGATTTCCATTACCCATGTTGGTTGTATACCAGGAATGGTGAGGAACAATTCTTTTCTGTCTGCACTCATTTCAACCTTGGTTACAGGAAGCGATTTGGTATTGAAATGATCTGATCCATATTTTCTGGATCGCTTCAAATCCCATGTTTGTACCTGAAAGGCGGAAACATTTTTTACATCCCGAAGGTTGAGTTCATGTGAGAACTTCAATCGAATGCCTGCCTGCTTAGCATTGAGGCCTATCGGGATGGTTGATTTCTCTCCCATATACCTTATTCGGTAAAAACCACCCAGTTCGGGTTGGCTGGATCCCCATGCAGACAAGCCACAGGCATAGAGCTGACCATCAGCAGGGTTGAATCTTCCGCGCATGACGCCGGTAGAAAAATTCGGAATGGGTAATTCAAAAAGTCCACCCTGGATCTGTTTGCCGATTTTTTCATGGGGAACAATAAAAACTTTCCCATATCCGTATGAAAAACTCAACAAACTTCCGTTCAGTGGCCCCCATTTTTTACTATCCACCCAAAGCAATTCTGATGGGGAACGGTCAATATCCTTTTCAACCCATACCAATGGTTGCTCCATGCCCTTATCTGAACTATCCTTTGAGGGATTGTATCCAAACATGTTTCCATAAAACTTATTTTCTGATGTAACCCAGTTGATCCTATTCATCGGGTTCCAGTGACCCTCCTGGTCGGTTACAAGAAAGGAGCCATCTGGGTTGATGCAGACCCCATTGGCCGCACGAAAGCCGTTTGCTATTATGCTCGTTGTTTGCCCGTCTTTGCTCACTTTTATCAGGGTGCCATGCTGTGGCACCAGGGCTCTTCTGGCATGCCGACCACTTTTTGCATAATAAAAATTGCCTTCCTTATCTGTTTGCAGCCCCATGGCAAATTCATGGAAATGGTTGGTCACCTGATGATCGCTGTTGAAGCTTTCATAAAAATCGATTTCATCATCACCATTGAGATCATGCAATTTTACGAGCTGGTCTCTGCAGGTCACAAATATATTTTTATCAATAACCTTGATGCCCAAAGGTTGAAACAGGCCGGATCCAATTCTCTTCCATGATAAGGTGCCAGTAGTTTTTAAAACACCTTCTACCAACCATACATCGCCATCTGTTGAACAGATCACTGCTTTATTTTTATCCTCCAGGAAATCAATGCCACTCAACCGCATCTGATTTTTCCAAGGGCTCTGATAAGGGAGTTCCATCCTGTCTACCTTGAATGCCCCTTTCTGCTCTCCTTTTGAAATGGAAGAAATTAATTTCTGTGGATATTGCGCTTCGCCACCTTTCGTATAAGCCAATAAATTTTCAGGCTCCTTCGTCGATGTTGAAAGAAGTTTAAAATCCTTTACATCCGGGTTA
This sequence comes from Chitinophaga pinensis, assembly GCA_943327275.2. GTDB lineage: Bacteria > Bacteroidota > Bacteroidia > Chitinophagales > Chitinophagaceae > Pollutibacter. The sequence continues at coordinate 18,501 of CALPWM020000009.1, read as the reverse complement.
GCGACCAGAATCTTTACCTTGATTGGCTTTGAAGCCGGCACATTAAGCACATAAAACCCTTTTTCCTTTTGCAGCGTAACATCTTTTCCCGCAATCGCAACATTGGCATTGACTCTTGCTATTCTCATTTTTAGCATACTAGCCGAAGGAGAAATATTGAGTGTTCTGGTAAAAATGGGTTGGTCTGCAGTTCCTTCCAACCCTAATTTTTCCAATATCATTGCATTGCCAACAGTATAAGCAATAATCACCTTGTCTTTATAATGATACAAACCCTTGTAATGTGTCCAGGAGCGTGATAGTGGGCCGAATCTTCTTTTGTCTACTGCTTGAAAGCGGTTGTCATTAAATGAACCATCTGTTGGATTTGCCCAGCCTGGCTCCACTGGATTAGAGAAATGAAGACTTCCAGCTATCCTTGGTGAGATGTTGTGCCTTCCGTTTAAAAGTATTGCTTCCCAATCGATAAATCCCTTGCCCGTCCATGCTCCTGCAATGCGCATCAGGTCATGGTCAAAAATCATCCAGGCATTTCCTGCGGCAACGCCGCCAGCGCCTTCATCCACCCTTACAGCGATTCCCTTGTAGGCAAAGTTGGCATCAACCAGGTTTTCATCTTTTAATGGGGCTTGTCCTCTTGATATTTCCCGTGGTTTGGCATTTGAATCTGCCAATTCATAGGTATTGATAAGAAAATTGCCATAATCCATCTCTGCCCAAGGCTTGTGCTCTTTGGGTTCAGGCCCTTTGGTCTTGCCTGCGGGAATGCTTGCTAAATAATTTGCGTCAATATTGAAGTATTCTGACTTGTTTAGTTTTACCACAAATTCCTCCCTGATGTAATTGATGACATCATATTTCTCTATGGGGGTTAACGTCGGTTGGGCCGGCATCCCGCCATAACCCCTTGTCAGGGTTTGATACATGGAGTAAGGATCATTGCCCACCTTGAATTCATCTTTCCAAAATTTAAATGCCGTAGGCAGTGATCCCTCCTGGCTTGGGTTTCCATGACAGGATACACAAATCCTGTTGTATATTTTTTTTCCTTTTTTGAGTGATGCCTCCTGGTTTTTCTGCATATCGGCTATGATTCCCTTGTGGTCTATTTCTTTTTCATAGCTGGGCAATTGTTTCTCCTGAAGCGTGAAGTTTGCTGTTGGTGCCTTGTAATTGCTTTTATTCTTGCATGCAGCAATCAAAATCAAGGTGAAAATTGAAAGCGCAATTATTTGTTTGGTCGATGAGGCCATATCAATGAGGTTTAAACTTTGTTTTAATCTTTGGGGAAGAAATCAATATAAATATTCATTAATCCCTTTTATAATTATTGGACGCACTTTGAAATTATCATTTATATTCCAACTACCTGCAGCTGTTGATCCTTTAATTTCTAATATTTGGGCTACAATTATGGACAATTCCGTATTTCTCGCTTCTACAGTGATTGGATTTACCTGTGGATTTGCTTGTCATTTCTGGTAGAGATTAATCATTTGCTCAAACTGGGATGATAATTTGATAGCTTTACGCATGCCGTTTTCCGAGGAGCCTTACCGCTATTTTGTGTTGAACAAGCCCTATAACATGGTCTCACAGTTTGTGAGTTCCCACAAAGTCAGGCTTTTGTGCCACCTCCAATTTGATTTTCCGGAAGGCACGCATGCCATTGGTCGCCTAGACAAGGACTCAGAAGGATTGTTGTTGTTGACAACCGACAGGAGAATCACCCGGTTGCTTTTCCAGAGCAAGGTGCCCCATTTCCGGAAATACCTGATCCAGGTGAGGGGGGTGGTGGATGAAGCAGTTGTCCAACAGCTCAGGACAGGGGTGTCGATTCCTGTTGCGGAAGACACTAATTATATTACCAAGCCCTGTGAAGTGGAACTGGTTGAAGAGCCGGCCGGATTGTTTTCCAATGGCAAGGAATTGCATGAAAGGGTGCCCCGCAGTTGGCTGACCATCAGCCTAACAGAAGGCAAATACCACCAGGTCAGGAAAATGGTGCAGGCAGTAGGGCATCCCTGCAAACGCTTGATCCGCCTGTCTATTGAAGACATTGAACTGGAGGACATGCAACCCGGGGAAATCAGGGAACTGAACCAGGAGGATTTTTACAGGAGGTTGAGGTTGGGAGGGTAGAATCTCCTCAAACTTCATATGATAAAAAAATTGATTAAAATATTTTAAAAAGTTTCATAATTTATAGCATATTTGCAATATTCCAATATTTCTATACTTGAAAATGCCAACCATGAACCCGAATCACCAGCTTTTCACTTTTCTGCTACCGAAAGAGGAACCCGTCAATACCTGTAACTAACTCATTGTTTGAGGCTTCATTTTAGGACCCAATAATGAGTACATTAATAAATTTCAATTACATCATAGGATGCATTGCAGCATCCTTAGGGTTTGTTGTATCTTTTATATTTTTTGCAATAAATAAGGAGGACTCGCATTCCAGGAAGATGCTCGCGGGTGTAATATTTTGCATATCTCTTTTTTCTTTGAGCTATTCATTGGTGGGCACAGCATTTTATTTAAATTTTCCTCATGCATGGCGCTTGGCAGCACCTTTTTCAGGTTTGATGCCCCCCTTGCTGTTTTTTTATGTTCGATCAGTTCTTTACCAGGAGTTTAGGTTTCGGCCCAATGATTTCTTGTTTTTTATCCCTGCGGTTTTGATGTTCATACATTTTTTGCCCTTTTATATGCTTTCTGGAGATGAAAAAAGGGCAATTATATTGAAAATGCTCAGCAACAAGAAGTTGGCCCTGCTTGAAATCGATGGCATTTTTCCTTCAGGTTTTGGAATGCTCATAAGATCTTTAACAAGCGTTCTTTTCACTCTTCTTGCGATTTTTGAAACATACCAGCACAAAACAAAGACAATTTTCAAAGGGGTAACGTATCAAACTCGAAATCAAGAAGTTTACAAATGGCTTTATTTTTTATTGAGTTGCATTTCTTTTTCAATTATACTCTTGATTTTTTGGAATTTCCTGGCCATATCCAGCAAAATAGAATTCTCTTTTGCCATCAGTTTTACCACAACTGGCCTCATCCTTGTCATAAGCATGTATCTTTTTTTAAAACCCACTATTTTGTATGGCTTTCAGGGTTGGGCCAATACCCCTGGTGTTTTGCCTGATTCAGGGTCTGGCTATGTACTTACAATGAACAGTCAGATTCAGGATTCAGATCTATCCTCTTTTTCAGCTGAAATGAGGGAAGAGATAAGTTCAGCCATAGAAAACCATTTTAAATACAATAAGCCGTTTGTTGTTCCAGGATATAAAATCAAGGATTTATCCTTGGAATTGAATATTCCGGTCTACCTCATTTCATCATTCATCAACCAGGAATATGGCAAGAATTTCAATGAATTCATCAATGACCATAGGTTGGCATACATTTCCGACATGCTTATTGAGTCGCCGGATAGTCAGAATTTTACGCTTGAGGCCCTGGCTAAATCTGCCGGCTTCAACACCAGAAATACCTTTATTGTAGCTGTCAAGAAGAAATATGGCAAGACCCCTTCCGCATATTACTTTAGGAAACTAACCTAATTTTCTCAGTTTATTTGTTCAAAATAGTCAAAAATTGAGGATTGATTACTTAATTCATTAGGTATAAATACGTAATAGCATTTTTTTTGTCTCTGTAAAGTATTTTCAAAGTATTCGGTTAAATCATCCAGATGGTTGAGAATAAAAAAAATGAGATTGCTATAACTGTTGGGAATCGGGTACGCAGTATTCGGAGGTCAAAGGGTTTAACCATTGAACAGCTTGCTTGTGATATTGGTGTTGAATATACTCAACTCAGCAGAATTGAGCGTGGGAGGATCAACACTTCAATTTTTAACCTTTTTCTCATTACCAAGGCCTTGAATACCAGTTTTTCAGAATTAGTCAAGGACCTGGATGAGGTAGAATTTGATTTATTGGGACAATAATTCCCCCTATTGCCATTGTATGTCAAATAAGACATATTTATTGCATCGGGCCTTGTCTAATTTTATAAGATGGAAAGTGATTACAATCATCAGGGCAAAAGAAAGGATCAATTAAGGTACTCAAATGTAGTTGTCATATTAGGTGTTCTTTTAATTATTTCATTAGTGATTATTTTGAAAGCCCAGCAACTCCTGGGTTGATCTATTCACTGATAAAAAACAGTAAAAAAGCAATAGGTGTTTGGTTAGTAGAAAATCGGCCTGTGATTTCCATCAGAAAGGCCTCGGAATAGGTTTTTAAGCAAGAGCCCACGCAAGTGGGCTTTTGGTTTTTAGGGAACCTCTTTAAAAAGGCTACTTAATTGCGATTATTCGATATTTTATTTTAATTGACCGGTAAGAGAAATTTTAAATACTGTCTATCTGTGGCCCATAAAAAACTGTCATCCAGTTGATTATGGGCTTTTAAATTTTGTAGGGGAGAAATGAAATCAAATCATCACTTCATTCAACCTTATCCAAACGGCTGCTCAATAGAAATACTTTGTTTAGAGAAAAAGTATGGACGATCATCCCCGATGTACAAACAATCTTCCAACCTGATGCCAAACTCACCAGGAATTGAAATGGTAGGTTCATCACTGAAACACATACCCGGTGCAATCTTGGTCATGTTCCCTTTTACGAAATTTGTCCATTCATGCCCCTCTAAGCCAATACCATGGCCTGTTCTGTGTGGCAGTCCGGGCAACTTATAATTCTTGTTAAAGCCCGCAGCTTCAATCACTGCCCTAGCAGCGGCATCTACTGAATCACAAGTAGCACCAATCTTTATGGCAGCGAAAGCAGAATCCTGTGCTTCTTTCTCGAGGTTCCAAACATCAGTCTGGCGTTGAGTTGGTTTGCCCACAACAATCGTTCTACTGATATCAGAGGCATAACCCTCACAGCTCGTTCCACCATCAACCAATACCACATCACCTTCACGGATGGTCTGCGGAACAATGCTGCCATGTGGCAAAGCAGAATATTTTCCTACAATCACCATGGCACCGCCACTGTAACCAAGCTTTCTAAAGGCAGCAGAAATATTTCCGCTGAACTCTGACTGAGACATATTGGGTCGGATGGTTGCAAATGCAGCCTTGTATGCTTCGATGGTAATATCGCTTGACTTTTGCATCAATGCAATTTCAGCCTTGCTTTTGTACATCCTGCATCCTGCAGTGATTGGTGTTGCATCTACGATCTCAAAACCCGGTGCAGCCTTTTTTACGCCATCGGCGATAAAAAACCGAACACGTTCCTCCATGCCAATCCTCTTGTGCTTCACACCCCTGTCTTTTACGATACCGGCAATCAATGCATACGGGCTTTCATGTTCTTCCCAGCAGCGCACTTCGTCACCAAAAACCGGATTGATCAGTTCCATGGCGCGGTCTTCTTCAAACTTAGGACAAACATAAGCGATAGCACCTTTAGCTGGAATGACAACGCCAAAGGTCCTTTCACTTTGTCCCCACCTCATTCCTGTAAAATAAAATGAAGAAGCAGTTCCTTCTAAAAATATGGCATCAATTTTCTCCTTGGACATCAACTCTTGTGCCTTTACAATTCTTTGTTTTCTTTCTTCAATGCTAATGGGCACAATGCCATCAACCATGGGCTTCAAGTTGCTTATGCTTGATGGAAGATCATATTCCTCTTCCTTTAAACGATTCATAGCGAATAAATTTCCTGACAGAGACATTGCTCCTGAAGTCAGTGCAGCGATGCTTAAAAATTTCCTTCTGTTGTGTGACATGCTATAAAATTAAGATTTTAAATGAAAGTTTGTACGCTCAATTGTAAGCAGGGGTTCGAATGTATAAACGGCTGGTCTTCTTCCAGATGCGACAGGTTTTATTATAATACGGCGAAAATACTTGTTATTCTCCTTGAAATCTAAGGCAAATAACAGGTATATTTATTTCATTCAAAATGATCAGATTCATCCATCAACTCAATTGATACACTCATGCACAAATTAAAACTCATTATCCTTGTGGCTTTATTGTGTGCATCACTTGCCCCGCTAAAAGCCGTGTATGCATCTTCTGCGAAAGGGGGTATTTGTAGGCTCAATTACAAAGGGGCTACAATAGCTTTTGAAACCAAGGCTACTATGAATTATTCACCTAAACTTGAAGGGAATGGATGGGTGTCGCCAGGAAATACTACTTACTATATTAATCCTGTAAATGGTAACGATGATCATTCAGGTTTAACAGAAGATCAAGCATGGCGAACATTCAGCCATATCAATCAATTGCAGTTTTCTCCCGGCGACAATATAAAAATCACCGCTGCTGGTCAGTTCAATCAAACGCTTATTTTAAGGGGTAAAGGGACAGTAAATAACCCAGTTAAAGTTCATTTCGCTTCTGGTAAGTATGATTTTTTTCCTGATAGTCTTCACAGGAAAAAATATGATATCACCAATACCAATGACAGTCCCGATAGCCTAAAAGCCATTGGAATTCTTTTGGAGCATGCAAAAAACTTTCAAATTTCAGGCGCCGGGGCCGAAGTTATTTGTCGCGGCAAAATGATCGAAGTTTGTATAGACAGCTGCGAAAATATATCAATAGCTGATCTTCATTTTGATTACCACCGGCCAACGGTTTCAGAATTTACTGTAATTGCTGCAGGCGATGACTATGCAGATATCCAAATTCACAAAGATTCGGAATATAAAATCGAAAATGGTGCTATAAAATGGATTGGCGAAGGCTGGAATTATGATACCGGATTGGCACAAGAGCTTGATTTGCTTACCAATGATCTTCGGCGCATGAAAGATCCGCTCAAAGGATTGACATTGAAAGAAATAAAACCATTTTTAATTCGTGTCAGTGGAAAACATACAATGAAAACAGGTTGTATCTACCAGCTGCGTGATGTTTTCAGGGATTATGCTGCTGTGTTTACCCGGAGCAGTAAAAATATTTCCTGGAAAAATATACAGTTTCATTTTATGCATGGCATGGGATTGGTGTGTCAGTTTTCAGAAAACCTTTCCTTTGATTCGGTTACAATAGCTCCCGACAAAGCAAGCGGCAGAACTTCTGCTGCATGGGCTGACTGTATGCATTTTTCAGGCTGTAAAGGAAAGATACTGATAAAGAACTGCGTGCTTTCAGGAGCACACGACGATGCCATCAATGTTCACGGAACTTACCTAAGCATTGTTGAAAAAATTGCTGACAACCAATTAAAGGTTAGGTTTATGCACAAACAAACCTACGGTTTTATGGCTTTTAACAGGGGTGATGAAATTGAATTTGTCAACCAAGAAACATACGCATCATACGGCATGAACAGGGTAAAAGAGGCGGTATTGCTCAATCCTAAAGAGATGTTGTTGACGTTTGAAAAGAGCTCTCCTCAAGGGCTTGCTATCGGGGATGCTATCGAAAATGTTACCTGGACACCTGAAGTGGAAATTAGGAATTGCAGGGTATCTTGGGTTCCTACCCACGGCTTTCTTTTATCTACACGGCGAAAGGTACTCGTGGAAGGGAATGAATTTTTAGCAACGCATATGAACGCCATTCATTTGGCAATTGATGCCAATAGTTGGTATGAATCAGGTTACGTAAGGGATATGACCATTCGAAACAACAAATTTATCCGATGTGCAGAGCCTGTAATCAAGATTGCTCCTTGGAATAGAACTGCCAACAACTCCGTGTATCAGCATATAAGGATTAAAGACAATGCGTTTATCCTACGCAATGAATGGATAGTTCAGGCAAATAGTACAAATAACCTTGTTGTTGGTGGAAATACAATCTATGCAGAAAAGAAACTCAGTGATAAGTTATCAATAAACACAGGAGATTGCAAGGATTCAAAGGTTGGCCAGAACAAATACATCATTCAACCCCAAAAGTTGTAAGGCAGAAATACCCATATTCGCCTTATAAAGAGCGAAACGATTATTATTTCCTTCTTGAGCAAACGCAACGGGGATCCACGGATATAACCATCTGGATACAATGGTTTTTTGGTTGTTTGGAGCGAGCTTATGCATCTACGGAGCAATCCCTTTCTAGGATTTTACAAAAAGCTGATTTTTGGAAGAGGAATGCTGCTGTTCATTTGAACAATCGTCAGCATAACATCATCAACAAATTACTGGATGGTTTTGAGGGGAAGCTGACCACCACCAAATATGCCAAAATCACCAAGTGTTCCAGTTTACTGAGAGAAGAGGAAAAACATTTTAAAACAGTTTAACCGTTATCGAACTTCTTTCTGGTTTTTAGGGGCACAATATATTTTGAGCTTAAAGTTTGGCGCCGACTGTTATGAAGTAATTTCTGGGTTCTGCCGTTAATAGTCCGGGCCCGGGGTATCCCCCCGCTCTTCTTGTAAAGTATTTTTCTCCCAAGACATTGTTGATGCCGCCCTTTATGAAGAATTTCTCTGTGAACTTGTAGGTTCCGCTGATGTCCACAATATCATAAGCCGGAATCAACCCGATCAGGCCATTGGAGGTGGGTACAATTGTATTGTTTGCATCACTGAACGCATCGGAAACATAACTGTACTGTGCTGTTACAATAAGGGCTTTGCGCGTATATGTTAAGCCCATCCGGTAAATGTTCTCCGGAGCATTCTCCACACGCTTGTTTTTCAGATTGGTCTCTATCAGTCTGTTACCTTGTCTCGATATCACCTGAAAATCTGAATAACGTGCATTGATGTAAGCTATTGAAGCAAAAAAACTGAGGTTGCCTTTCTTCGGCTGATTTGACCATGCTTTGGTTGGACTGAATTCAACAAGTGCCTCTATACCCTTGCTTTGGCTGTTTCCTATATTTGTCCTGAAATTATAAAAACTGCCATCTAACCTTTGTTGAGCGATCAAGCCGACCCTGTTGTTATACTGCAATAAGTATCCGCTGACATCAAAGAATAAATAATCCTTTATTCTTCCCCGATATCCGAGATCAATATTATAACCCCTGGCATCGCGAAGGTCCTGGTCAATGACATCGGTAGTTGGATTGGCAGTAAGATCACTGAAAAGGGTAGGACGATATGCCTGGGAATAATTGGCATAAAACTCTGTCATGCCTATGTGATATTCAGCACCAATTCCTGGCAATATGAACCGGCGTGTTCTGTTCTCGTTGCTCACTTTAACTTCAGTATTGCCGGAAAATCCAAGCCTGCCATCAGCAGTGTTTCTTATATTCTCTACACGAAATCCCGGAATGATGCTGAGCCGACTTCCGATACGAAAAATATTTTCGGCAAAAAATGCTGTGTTCAGCGTAAGAAATTCCAGGTCTGTTGGGAAAGCTGCCAGGGTATTCAAATTGTAAGCAGATCCATTGTCTCCCCTTCCATTCTGAAATCGATGGGTTTTACCACGGAAATAACGAATACCTGCAGAAAAAGTCTGGGTACTGTTACCTGCTTTATAGTCACTGATATATCTGGCCTCTGCACCGGCATTTCTGTATTGGTCAATGTCAATCCTTCGTTGATTATACTGTAGGGTAGATGCGCTGATCGTATCAGCTACTGTTGGTTGAAGGATGAAGCCTATGCTGTTCCGATCGCCGGTCATCCCGAATAACTTAACATTCAAACGGCTCTTTTCACTGATGGTATAATCAAGGTTCAATGCCGCCATGTTCCAATTGACATCAAACCAATTTCTGCTTCTCAAACTTCTGTAGGGATTTTCTGCAAATTGTGCATCCGTCAGTCCGCCAGGCTGCTGACTCAGATAATCAAAATGAGTCATCTCAAACCCTAACTTCAGTTTCTTGCTGAGCTTCCAGGAATAATTCGCGAATCCAGTGTTCACGTTAAATCCGCTGTTTTCCCGGAATCCATCACCCCTTCGATGATCCCAGAAAGCATAATAATGGGATTTATCTGTCTGCCCACCAATGGCATGATAAGAATTGAAAAGTCCAAAGCTACCTGCTGTTTGTTGTGTTTCGTACTGAAAAGGTTTCTTGATATCACTGCCATCCTTAAGGATGAAATTCACCAGACCACCGAACTGCGGACCGTATTGCAAACTGGCTGCACCACGGACCACCTGAATCCGTTGAACGGAATTCAATTGCGGTGTATAATATGCTTCCGGATATCCAAAAGGATCACTGCTGATATCATAGCCATTCTGGCGAATATTGAATTCCCAGCTGCGGTTCGGGCTGAGTCCGCGAGCTGCTATTCCAATCTGAATTCCACTGGGATCGCTCTCCCAAACCTGAATGCCGGGAACCTTGGCCATAACCTGACGCATGGTATTGGTGACCACATTGCCCTGTACATTATCCATGACAATAAGTGAATTCTTCTTACCTGCATTGATGGTTGTACCAACAATTTCAGGAAGGAAAAGAATGTCTGCGCCTGTATTCCTGCCAACCAGATTGATATCCGGGAGGTATTTGGTGTGAAAAAGGGATGAATCTGTCTTTTGCTTCAAAGTATCAACCTGCTGAGCAATACCGGGCACACCAAACGCAACAAACAGAATCAAGGTGATTGTTCTTAGCATCGTAACTGTTTTTAAATCCGGGTGCAAGTTGCATTCAATTACAGACCACAGGCTTACGTAATCAGAAAAAATCATTAACGAGATAAGGAAAAATCGGAATTTTTGTTTGAGCGAGCGATTTATAGTGCTCCAAATAAAAAAGCCCATAAAAAACTGTATTCCAGTTGATTATGGGCTTTTTATTGCTGTAGGGGGAGGGGTCGAACCTCCACGAGGCAGTTAGCTGTAGCGCAAAGTTCAGTGGTCGACCCTGGTCGCCTCTTGCGAGACGGCTCTACACTACGTTTATCCTGTTATCCTCACCCCCGAGACAAGAGGGCATGTCTGCCAAAATTTCATCACCCCACAGTGGTTAAGAACTGACGCAAATTTAAGGTAATGGAGATTTTATTGATAATATTTCAACAAATATTTTTTATTTATTGATATTATTCAATAAATTGCACTTATATTTGAAAAGTAATAAAACCGATACCAGATATGGCCACAAAATTAAATCTTGACAAACTAGACCTTCAGATCATACAGATTATGATGGAAGATGCTGGAATTTCCTATGCAGATCTTGGTAAGCAACTCTTTGTTTCAGGTGGTACAATCCATGTGCGCATCAAGAAACTGCAAGAGATAGGCATCGTGAAAGGTACCAGGCTTAACGTTGACCTAAAGCTTTTGGGCTACGATATTACAGCATTTGTTGGAATCTTTCTTGAAAAAAGTTCCCTTTATGATCAGGTAGCGGAAGACCTGAAAAAAATCCCTGAAATCGTGCGCTTGAATTATACAACAGGGAACTACAGCATGTTCCTGGAAGTGGTTGCAAAAGACATCACGCAATTGCGTTTTGTATTGCACGATCAACTCCAAAAAATCAAGGGCATCGAAAGGACCGAAACCTTCATCTCGCTTGATGAAAGCTTCAACCGCCACGTTCCAGTCGCCGGTTAATGAAGTGCTTGGCAAACCTCTTCAACCTCTTCAACCCCTTCAACCTCTCTAAACATCCCTCACCTCACCTTCCTTCCTTTCCACTTGTACTTCGAGAACAACCCAAAAGTTCCCGCCACAACAGTGTAGAGGGCATGCAGTGGCTGGAAGGGGATGAACCAGGCTATCAATGCAGGCTTGTTAAAGAACCTTGCAATGCGGATCATGAAAGGCAGTTCCACAATTGTTTTCATGGCAGTGAGCAAGAGTCCATACTTCAGCAGTTGCAAATCAAATAGACCAACAAACAAAAAAGTCACCACTGCCACATTAAGCAAATAGACCAACAGCAATGTTGCTTTTGTAAAAAAGCTGGTATAGTTTTTCGCTTTGCTCGACCAGCGAATCCTTTGCTGGATGAATGCAGCCCAGGAAGCAGCAGGTTCGGTAACCACAATCGCATCTTCGGAAAAACAGTAAGCAACCCCGTCAGGAAAAGCGCTGTTGATCTTTTCCATCAATAACATATCATCGCCTGAGGCGATATGATCAATCCCTTCAAATCCATTGACTGCTGAAAATGCTTCTTTTGTATAGAGCAAATTGGCGCCATTGCACATGTTCAAATACTTGCCGCTCACGCCTGCTGCGGTAATCCCTTGAAGGGCCATGAAATCAAGCGACTGAAAATGGTCGAGCATTGTCTTTTCCTTCCTGAATTGTACAGGTGCTGCAACAAATACCGCATCCATTTTTTCCCTGAAACACAGCATGGTGTTGAGCCAACTTGGCGGGAAGCTGCAATCTGCATCAGTGGTGATGATGATTGGATGAGACGCGGCAGCAATCCCTCTTGCAATAGCGGCTTTTTTTCCAAAGGCTTCTTCATTGCTAACACTGATCAACTTTATGCCCCTGTCAGTATAACTCCGTACCAATGCTGCAGTTCCGTCAACTGACTGATCATCCACCACAATAATTTCCATTTGTGATCGAGGGAAATCCTGTGCCAGCAAGGAGTCTAAACATTTTCCAATGTTCATTTCTTCATTCCTGGCAGCAATGATGATGCTGGCTTTGTCTGCCGAAACCTGGGTAGCGGTATACCGTAGCAGAAACATCAACTGCCTGTTTGCGCGGCGGATGATGAACCGGTAAGGCAAGAGCAGTGCAACAAATATGATGAACAGGATGGTCATGGTGTGGTTTAATCAACGGTTAAATTTCATCAATTCTGCCGTAAAACCATTTTTTCATTGTCAACATTTGATTGTTGGGGCAACGCGGGGCAAAGCATCTTGAAATAAAAATGGCGTCTTTCATGATGAAAAACGCCATTTGAAGGAATGCGGTTAAGGTTTAACTGGTTTTCTGCAATTCTGAATAGTATTTGCTGATATCTGTTACTCCTTTTTTGATGACATCAGGCGTGCTTGACAATGAAAAATTTTCCCATTGGTCAAAACCCACTTGCACTGGAGTTCTTTCGGATTCATTGACCAATTCTTTTGTTTTGGATTTAGCGAAAGCAAGGCTAGCAGCCATGACCAGGCCTGATATCAAGGTGATGAGCCCTAACAAGATCCTGAAATCGCCTGCATGTGCCTGTGGATCAATCCTGTTCAAGAGCAGTAAAATGATGTAAGATCCGAACGCGAACACAATTCCGCTTAGCATTATTGCATTATTTGACCCTTTCTTTTCATAAATTATTTGCTTAACCTGGTCTATAAATAGGATGGATGAAAAAGAAAAAACAGGAATAGATCCCACCAGCATAATCATGAAGAGATTGTTGTCTCCCATGCCCCTCAAGCCAAGTGATATAGCACTGAATGCCAGCAAAAATGCAAGACAGCTTTTGATCAGGCTGTTGATCATGATTTTGCCAGCGAGATGTCCAAGCAGCACAAGCATCAGTGGGGCCTGAATGAGTGAGGTCAATACATTCAAGACATCAACTGGATTTTCAGTGCCATGAGAAAACTTATTGATCAATGCGCTGCTGATGAAAACAAAGAGATAAACGGATGCGATGGCGATGAAACTATTGTTTGTGGTTTTTGGCATGGGATTGGATTGGTTCATGGAAATTGGATTTAAAACGGGCTCCTGGTTAAAACGATTTGCCATTGATTCTATTATATACAGACTTCAAATCAGTGAAAATTAAGTGAAACTGCTTTTTGATATGCGTAATTATACGGAAGGGCATGGTAAAAAAACTAACTTAGTGCCATGAGTAAGACGATTTTTCAGTTTGTGGCTTATCTCTTCTTGCTTGTCATTGCCCAGGGGCAGCCTGTGCTCAATGGTGGCCAAGCTGGATCTCCCAATGGCAAAACAGCAAGGCTTGCAAGGACCACTGGTGTACTTCCTTTCTTTGAATATGGGCCTGGTGACGATAGGTTGGGCGGAGCCAAGATGACGTATATGGACACAGGTGTTTTGGTGAAAGTGGTGGATAGCCTGAATGCAGATTATATCATCTCGCTTGCCGATAACCTCAGGGCCTTTGTGGCCAAGTCGAGCCTGCGTTTTGATTCCTCTTTCAAATCCAAATCCTATTACCTGAGTGGCAACTGGAAAACCTATCGCGATGAGCGCTTTGACTATATTACCATTGCCATGCCCGAAAAGCTTCCCTACCGCGGAACCATGCAGGTGAACCCCAACCGGTTGGCCATTGATCTTTTTGGCATCACCTCCAATACCAATTGGATCACACAGAAAGGGGTGCTCAAGGAGGTCAGGAATACCTGGTTTGAACAAATGGAGAATGGGGTCTTGAGGGTCTATGTTGACCTGAAGAGCAAAATGCATTGGGGCTATTCAGTTTATTATGATACCATTGGGTCGAGGTTGACCATCAGAATCAAGCATGCGCCAGACAAACACATCAAAAACGTATTCGTTGCAGTGGATGCAGGGCATGGGGGAGATAATTCCGGAGCAGCAGGATTAACATCCTCCAAGCTTGAAAAAAAGCTGACCCTGGAGTATGCAGCAGCCTTGGAAAAAGAGTTGAAAAAGGCGGGTGTCAAAAGGGTTTTTATGACCAGAACAACCGACACATCACTGAGCATGCCCGAGCGAATCAAAATGTTGCGGGATACCGCGCCAGACTTGCTCATCAGCATTCATTTTAATTCTTCCTCTGTAGACACGGTGAAGGGGACCAGTACGTTTTACAGGCATATTGGATTTCGTCCGCTGACACAAACCATTTTAAAAAGAATGATGGAACTGGGATTGGCTGAATTTGGCAATGTGGGCAGCTTCAACTTTGCATTGAGTGGTCCGACAGACTATCCCAACTGCCTTGTAGAAGTGGCTTTTCTGAGCAACCGCTCAGATGAAAAATTCATCCTCTCCAAAAAATCTCCTGCCAATGTTGCCGGGAAAATCCGGCTTGGTATTCAGGATTGGCTGCGAGAGGCCCGGTGATAATTTTGTAACTTCACAATTCAATCAACATACAATGGAACTCAAGAACACATTCATTCATCACGTTTATTTTTGGCTCAAGAATCCTGAAAGCAAAGAAGACCTTCAAAAGCTGGTTGAAGGATTGGAAGCTTTGGCTTCCGTAGAGGAAATCAAGATGTACCATATTGGTGTGCCTGCGCCCACTGACAGGGAAGTGATTGATAATACATATGCCATATCCTGGTTGAACATTTTCGAAACTTCCGAGGACCACGATATTTATCAGACCCATCCGAAGCACCTGAAATTCATCTCGGATTGCTCATCGCTTTGGAGCAAGGTTAAGGTCTACGACTCATTGCAACACTAATCAATCAATACAATAAGATGTTTGGGAAGGGTAGATCAGCTGCGTTGGGATTCATTTTTGTAACTGTACTGGTTGACGTAATCGGTTTGGGCATTATCATTCCTGTATTGCCCAAACTGATCCAGCAGCTGACCGGTGGAGACATGAGTGTTGCTTCCCGTTACGGTGGTTGGCTGATGTTTACCTATGCCTTCATGCAGTTTTTATTTGCTCCCGTTCTTGGAAGCCTCAGCGACCAATTTGGCAGAAGGCCTGTGATTCTATTTTCCCTCCTGGGGTTTGGTCTTGATTACTTTCTGCTGGCTTGGGCACCAAGCATCACCTGGCTTTTTATTGCCAGGATACTTTCTGGGATCACTGGTGCAAGTTTCACTACCGCATCAGCCTATATTGCCGACATTAGTGCGCCAGAGAAAAGGGCACAGAATTTTGGGATGATCGGTGCCGCATTTGGCATGGGTTTCATCATTGGTCCCTTGATTGGTGGCGTGCTCGGTCAGTTTGGCGAAAGGGTGCCATTCCTTTTTGCTGCCGGTCTCACCATGGTCAATTGGCTGTATGGCATGTTCATCCTTCCTGAATCCCTTTCCAAAGACAAAAGGAGAAAATTTGAGTGGAAGCGGGCCAACCCGGTGGGCTCATTGATTCACCTCAGGAAATACCCTGCAGTCGCTGGTTTGATCCTTTCGTTGACTTTTATCTACATCGGCGGAAATGCCGTACAGAGCACCTGGAGCTATTATACCATGAAAAAATTTGGTTGGGATCCTGCCATGGTTGGATACTCCCTGGCCTTTGTAGGGCTGATGATTGCCATCGTTCAGGGAGGATTGATCCGGATTGCGATACCAAAACTTGGTCAGACAAAGGCCGTCTTCGTCGGCCTGGTGTTGTATACAATTGGGATGGTCTGCTTTGCCTATGCTCCCAATACCTATATGATGTTTGCTTTTTGCGTCATTTATTGCCTTGGAGGAATTGCGGGTCCTGCCTTGCAGGGCATCATCTCTTCCCATGTTCCGGCCAATGAACAGGGTGAACTGCAGGGGGCCCTGACCAGCCTGATCAGTGCTACCGCTATCGTTGGTCCGCCCTTGATGACCAACCTATTTTCATTTTTCAGCAGGGATGGAGCACCAATTTATTTTCCCGGTGCCCCTTTCATTGCGGGTGCGTTTTTCTTCCTTTTCAGCACAGTGATCACCTTCCGAAGCCTTCAGGCCGAGAAAAGGGCTGCCCCTTTTTAAGGAAAATGTTGTTAAAATGTGCAAAAAAGTACTGATTTTTTTATTTATTTCTTGCAAATCAAATTATAAAGGGTAGCTTTGTCCTGTAATTTGAGTTAAGTACAGTATTTAGTAAGTGAAAGTATTTTCTGCTACGCATGTTCTGCTAATAGTAAAAGTCTTCTTTACGCCTGTGTTTCTCTCATCCTTTTTTAATTTTTTATTTTTTTGAAATGAACATTTATGTTTCAAATTTGAGCTTCAACGTACAGGATGAAGACTTGAAAGAATTCTTTGCTGAGTATGGAGAAGTAACTTCAGCAAAGGTTATCACAGACAAATTCACTGGTCGTAGCCGTGGCTTCGGTTTTGTTGAAATGTCTGACGATGCAGCCGCACAGAAAGCTATCCAAGAATTGGATGGTGCAACTGTTGAAGGCCGTGCCATCAAAGTAAGCGAGGCGAAGCCTCGTGAAGCGCGCCCTAGCAATGGTGGCAGCGGTGGTGGTGCTCCTCGCCGTAATTTCGGCGGTGGCGGCGGCGGTGGAAACCGTTGGTAATCGCATCAACTATCTGATTGAAAAAGGGAACCATTGGTTCCCTTTTTCTGTTGAAGAGGTTACCAATTCTTTTCTGCAACTTTGCAGTATAATCATACACATGAGTATTGTAAACGAATTCAACGAATACAGGGAAAGGATGAATGATGTCATCCTGGGCAAGGGTAATCTGGTGATGAAGCGCCTGTGGAACCTCGACACCAATACCTATCAGGAAGGGGCATTGGACGTGAAGACCAAAGAAATGCTGGGCCTGGTGGCCAGCATGGTTTTGAGATGTGATGATTGCATCAAATACCATTTGGGAAAGTGCCATGAATTGGGCCTGACAACAGATGAAGTGTACGAGGTATTTTCCGTTGCCAATATTGTTGGCGGCACCATCGTCATCCCACATACACGACGGGGTGCTGAGTATTGGGAGGCCCTGCAATCATCCAGCGAAACAAAATAATTGAGTATATTTAAATGAATAAAGGTGTTTTATGAGTGAAGTATTGCAAACAGCAGCGCCGCTTACATCCAAAGATTTTCAAACAGACCAGGAAGTAAGGTGGTGTCCGGGATGTGGAGACTATTCTATCCTTGCACAGGTGCAGAAGGTGATGCCAACCTTGGGTATACCAAGAGAAAATATTGTGATTGTTTCAGGAATCGGTTGTTCAAGCCGTTTCCCTTATTATATGGAGACCTATGGCATGCATTCCATCCATGGAAGGGCTACTGCCATCGCGAGTGGTTTGAAGGCAACCAGACCCGAACTGAGTGTTTGGATTGTAACCGGTGATGGTGACTCACTCAGCATTGGAGGCAATCATACGATTCATTTGTTGAGAAGGAATTTTGATGTGAACATCATGATGTTCAATAACCAGATCTATGGTTTGACAAAAGGGCAGTATTCTCCTACATCAGAAGAACACAAGGTGACCAAGTCTACTCCTTTTGGCAGCATTGATCATCCTTTCAATCCCCTGGCATTGGCCATGGGTGCAGATGCCACCTTCATTGCCAGAACCATGGACCGCGATCCAAAACATTTGCAGGAATCCTTGTTGCGCAGCAATGCCCACAAGGGAGCATCCTTCCTTGAGATCTACCAGAACTGCAACATCTTCAACGATGGGGCATTTGAAATATTCACGGACAAGGCATCCAAGCCGGTAGAAACGCTTTTCCTCGAGCAAGGCAAGCCCCTGCTTTTTGGTGCCAACAAGGAAAAAGGAATCAAGCTCGATGGTTTCAAGCCAGTAGTGGTAGACCTTACAGAAGGTGCAAGTGCAGACGATTGCTGGATCCACGACGACCATGATTTTTACAAGGCACAGATTCTTGTGCGCATGTTTGATGATCCGCATATCGCTGGTCACCTGCCAAGGCCTTTTGGTGTTTTTTATGAAACTGACAGAGCATGCTACGAAGACCAAATGCAAATGCAGATTGATGAGGTG
>CALPWM020000008.1 GCA_943327275.2 Chitinophaga pinensis | reverse complement strand
TTTTTTTTAATCGCTCCTGAAAGCCTGTTAGTGCGTTGAACTGATTGACTTCGAAAAAGTTCTCTGCGGTAAATCCAATGGTCAGGAGGTTCCCATCCTCACCGAAAGTTTTTTTGAATTCAAGGTATGCCTTGTACTTGGGATGATCTGTTGGGATGGCCCTGGAAAAATCATAACTCATCTGAACCTTGCTGGCATGGTAACCCATGAAAGCAGTCAACAGGACCAGAGCAATAATCAGTGGTATGCGAAATTTAAGAACCGCCTTGCCCAGTGCCTGCCACATATGAGAAAATTTTTACAAAGGAAAGGATTTTATACGGCTCCCCTTCAATCTTTTTAGCGGGCAGGGGCATCTGCTAATTCGTTAATTTTATACCATGAAGCCTGCTTTCATCTTCACCTTGGCTTGTTTCGCCTTCTTTGCATTACATGCACAAATGATGCCTCCAATAGGACAATGGCGTGATCATCTTCCCATGCGCTCGATTGTTGATCTGGAAAATTCCTCATCCAAGCTGATTGCTGCTTCTTCTTATGGGTATTTCACATATGATCCTGCAGCCAAGTCATATGATATACGAACCAAGGCAAGAGGGCTTTCAGAAGTAAACCTAAAGCATTTGGCCAAGGACCCTGTCTCAGAAAAATTGCTGATTGTCTATGAAAATGCCAACATAGACCTGGTGGAAGGCGATCAAATCCGGAACATCCCTGATGTATTGCTGAGCAAGGTTCAAGGCGATAAATCCATCAACCACATCCTTTGGGCCGGAACAGATGCCCTGCTATCCTCCAACCTGGGCATCATTGCTGTCAATACCCAGCGCAAGGAAATCAGGGATACCTACAGGCCCGGCAACAATGGTGCTGACATCAAAATCTTCCAGCTCGCCCTGCTGAACAATCTCCTCTATGCAGCCAGTTCAGAGGGTTTGAAAAGAGCATCCTTTCAAACCTCCACTTTGGGTGATTTCAGGTCCTGGACATTGGAGTCCATTCCCGGAGCAGCTGGTATGGTTGACAATATCCTGATTTGGAATGACAGGCTGGTTGCCAGAAAGGGGGATTCCATTTTTATAAAATCGAATGGTGCATGGGGCCTATTTTATGTTTCTTCCAAACCCATCACCGCCATCAATGCCAGTGGTAACGGCCTTTACATTGGGCAATCACTGCAGGGCAAGGGAACTGTTCTTTATTTTGCTGATCCTGGCGCACAACCCCAGGTGATTGCTACACCATCCATGTCCTCTCCGGTTGCCTGTCTGAAAATCAATCAGGAGCTTTGGGTAGCTGACAAGAACAATGGACTCATTAAAGTATCTGCAACTGCTGATGAACAATTCCTGCCCAATGCGCCCTATGGCATCGCCTATGGCGGCGGAACATATGCCAATGCAACAGTATGGGCTGCTGCAGGCACTATTGGGGCAGACGGCAAGGGCAAACTGAACAAGACTGGTTTCTTTGGCTTCAAGGATGACAAATGGCAGAACTTCAACAGCCGGTCATTGCCCGCTCTGGATAGTCTGCCAGACATCAATGTATTGACCTTTGATCCCTCGAAGCAAGCTGTTTTGGCAGGGTCTTTCGGTGGGGGCTTGTTAGAAATTAACAAAGAAGGGAAACCCCTGGTATACAAACAGGGTTCGTTCACCAGCTCTGCAATGACAGATCCAACATCATTTCGGGTTGCAGGACTTGTATACGACCTTGACCTGAATCTTTGGATGGCCAACCATGGTGCATCTCAGGGTCTTGTTGTCAGGAAGAAGGATGGCAGCTGGAAAAAGTTCACCATTCCGTTCCCACATCTTGGCAATGCAGTTTCTACCATCACGGTTGATGATCAGAACAGGAAATGGATCATTTCCCCACAGGGCAATGGCCTGTTTTGTTTTGACGATGGAGGTACTATTGATCAGACCAACGATGACAAATGGCGGTATTTCCGACAGGGAAGGGGCAATGGAAACCTGCCATCTTCCAATGTCTTGAGTATGGCATGCGATAAGAATGGATTTGTTTGGGTGGGAACAGACAGGGGCGTTGCCATCATTCAATGTGGTGACGATCTTTTCAACAACACGCTCTGTGATGCTACCTTACCAGTGGTACAACAAGACAATTTTGCGGGCTTGCTGCTGGCAGAGGAAATCGTCAACGATATCAAGGTGGATGGGGCCAACCGCAAATGGATTGCCTCAAAAAATGGGGTATGGTTGTTGAGTGCCGACGGACAAAAAACCATTCACCGCTTCACTGTATCCAACAGCAGTTTGCTCAGCAATGAAGTTTTTTCAATCGTAATCCATCAACTCACGGGTGAGGTTTTCTTTTTTACTGCCAACGGCATATGTTCTTTCAGAAGCACTGCAACTGCACCAGCCACTGAGAAAAAGAAACCCTTTGTTTTCCCAAATCCAGTGCCCTCAGGCTTTACGGGCACCATCGCCATCAGGGATCTTCCAGACAATGCCTGGGTCCGCATCACTGAACTCGATGGGCGCCTCGTGTACCAGTCAAGGTCTTTGGGAGGGCAAGCCATTTGGAATGGGAAAAACTACAAGGGCGAAAGAGTTAACAGCGGCGTATACTTGGTCTATGTGGCAGATGAGAACAACCAGCAACAGGTGGCAGCCAAAATATTTTTCATCCGATAACATGGCAGTCATCCACACCACAAAAGGCATTGTGATCCGAACGGTCAAGTATGGTGAAACCTCCTTGGTGGTTTCTGCATTCACTGAACTTTTTGGATTGCAACAGTACATGGTGAATGGCGTGAGGACTTCAAAAAAATCCAATGGCATTTCTGCTGCCCAACTGCAGGTGGGCAATATTCTTGAGATGGTGGTCTATCAGAACGACAGGAATACTTTACAGCGCATCAAGGAGTGCAAGCAGGCTATACATTTCAATGAATTGTTTTCAGATGTAACAAAAAATGCCGTCATGCTTTTCATGATTGAGCTGCTGCAGAAATGTCTGAAGGAGCCTGATCCTCATCCTGAACTTTTTTATTTTATCGAAGATGTCATCAAGGGACTGGACAACGGAACTGTTCAACAGACAGCCAACATCCCCCTTTTTTTTGTATTGCATTTGTCGCATTTTTTTGGTTTCAGGATGATGGATAATTTCAGTGATACAGACAATATCCTGGACCTTCATGAAGGCCAGTTTGTTGCTGAAATGCCCATCCATCAAATGGTTGTTGTTCCTCCGCAAAGTGAGTGCATATCACAGTTGTTGCGTGTCATGCAACTGGAGGAATTGGAACAAGTGAAAATGAACAGGCAACTGAGGAATGATTTGTTGGACGCCTGTCTGCAATTTTATGGCATGCACATCAATGCGTTTGGCAACATGAAATCCTTGCCCGTGATCCGCGTGTTGATGGAACAATGATCAAATGATTTTCCTGGCCTGAAGGGCATTGTCCAGCAATACGATGCCTGGTTTTTTGCCAGTTTCAAAACTTCCCAATTCATCTTCCCTTTCCAGCGCCCTTGCGCCATTGATGGTGGCCCATTGTAGGAGTAGTTGCAAGGGGATTTCCGGTAATGCTTTTCTGATGGTTCGAATTTCTGATGCGATACTCAGTTGCCAGTTGCTGCTGTAACTGTCTGTGCCCAAAATAATTTCAGCCTTGTTTTTTATCAATAAGTCAATGGGGGGCATCCGGTTTTCGATGTAGCAATTGGCGTTGGCACAAATGCAGAAATGGATCCCTGATAGATGTTCCTTTGCATGGTCCAATGCAAATACAATGTCTTCTGCTGAGGTAAAGGTATTGTGGACCAGGATCACTCTTTGTTTCTTGTTGAAATGTGGCAGGCAGGATTGTAACGATGATTTCCCTGTCACAGGAAAAGGCGATTCGGCCAATCCGAGTTTATTGAAAAAATGGATAAAATCGCCTGTTCCTTTTCTATACAATTCATCCTCTGCAGGATTTTCCTGACTGTGCATAGAAACAATGGAATGACTGGTACGGTTGTTGATACCCTCAAAGGTTTTGTTGCTGATGCTGTAAGGGGCATGAGGCACCAGCGAAGATTTGAAAGCATCAGCTTCCAGGTTGACTGCTGCATCTGTGAAAGCCTTTAGTACGCCTTCATACTGCAGTAAGTTGGCTTCTGCCTTTTCATCTCTCATGCCGAGCACCTCAATAAAATTATTCCATTTGATCTTGCTCTTTCGTTTTGTCTGGAGGGTGATGTTTGTATTGCAGATGTCACCTACGGCAACAATACCTTCCAGCGCCATTTCTTTTTCTGCTTTTTCGATGCTGTCGAGTATCAATGCTTCATCATGTTCTCGTTTGGTCACGACATCCAATAAAAAAGGAATCAGTCCTGTATGGGGTGGAATGGCATTTTTCAGGTGGCTGAGTTCCAGGTGGCAATGGGCATTGATGAACCCAGGACAAAGGATGCCCTTGTATCGTTCAATCCCTTCGCCGGCATCCATCTCCGCCACAACCTCCATGACCTTTCCATCTTGATCCATGATGAGCACATGACCAGGATCAAGGAATTCAAATCCAGTAAAGATCTTATCAGCCTGAAACTTGCGGTAATTCATCTGTTGAAAAGAATTAACTTTGCGGACGAAATTAAAGATTAAATACCGGATGGAGTCCGCTTACACATATGCTGGATAAATTAGAAGCCATAAAAGCCAAGTTTGATGATATTGGTGTTGCCCTCACCAATCCGGAAATTGTTGCCAATAACAAAAGGTTCAGTCAACTTTCCAAGGAATACAGAAGCCTTGAGAAAATAGTGAATGCATATACCCAATACAAGCGGCTCTTGTCTGATATGGAATTCAACCGGGAGGCATTGATGGGCGATGATGAGGAGCTGAGGGAGTTGGCGAAGATGGAAACTGCTGAACTGGAAGTACAAAAAGAGACCCTGGAAAAGCAGGTCAGGAATATGTTGATCCCTAAAGATCCGCAGGATGACAAAAATGCGATTCTTGAGATCCGTGCAGGAACAGGTGGCGATGAGGCTTCCCTTTTTGCCGGGGATCTCTTGCGCATGTACATGCGTTATTGCGAAGGCAAAGGATGGAAAGTAGCACTGCTCAATGAAAATGAGGGTACAATGGGTGGCTACAAGGAAGTGCAATTAGAAGTGACTGGTGATGAAGTGTATGGAACAATGAAGTTTGAAAGTGGGGTGCACCGTGTACAACGGGTGCCTGATACTGAAGCCAGTGGTAGGGTGCATACCAGCGCTGCCACTGTTGCTGTGATGCCAGAGGCAGAAGAGGTGGATGTGGAGATCCGGGATGCGGATGTTAAAATGGAAACCTCCCGAAGTGGTGGTGCTGGTGGACAGAATGTTAACAAGGTAGAAACCAAGGTAATGCTGACGCATATTCCAACGGGCACAGTTGTCATTTGCCAGACTGAACGGACACAGCTGGGAAACCGGGAAAAGGCCATGCAAATGATGCGCACAAGACTCTACGAAGAGCAGGTAAGAAAACAGGAAGATGAGATCTCAAGACACAGGAAGAGCCTTGTCAGTTCAGGTGACCGCTCTGCCAAGATCAGGACCTATAATTTTCCCCAGGGTCGTGTAACCGATCACCGTATCGGGATGACCCTTTACAATCTGCAGGATGTTCTTAACGGAAACATTGGAGAGTTGATCGATGCACTCCAGTTTGCGGAAAATGCCAGCAAGCTATCCCAATAGCCTTCATTGAGGCGCTCTTTTCTGTAAAAAAATATTTTCCCGGTTTATAATCTCTTTAACAACCTTGGTCAGGGTTGTTTCGTCTATATATTGTGTAATCAATCGGTTGCATCAAATATTTAGAAACAAGTTTTTTTTCTCATAAGCAGTTAGTTTTGGTTACGGCCCCTATTTCCATAGGGGCTTTTTTTTGCTGCCCAAGCTCCGGCCACCGACCCAATGGCATCAGCAAGGCCGTCCCAATAAGAAAAACTTCTGCTCGTAAAAAACTTCTGGTAGTATTCCATGCCCATGCCGTATGCAGAGGCCAGGATGATGATCAACAAGATGAGCTGCTTGGTATGCACCGTTTCTCTGCTGAAGAAGTAAGCGCCCCAAAAAAAAGTCAAGATGGCGAATAGTCCAAAATGAATCAGTTTGTCTATGCCATAAATCTTCAACAAACTGATTTCATTTGCACTGCTGGTATCCATGCTGAGCAAATAAAAAATCAGCACCGTCCAGAGAAGCCCAGGCCAAATACTATCTTTCAAGAATTTCATTGGATCAGGCCCCAATCAGCGCCTTGTATGCATTGACGTCCAACAAGCCCGAAAGCTGTGATGCGTCACTCACGGTCATCTTGATCATCCAACCATCACCATAGGGGTCTTGGTTTACCAACTCGGGCTGGCTGTCCAACAGGGGATTTTTCTCAGTGATGGTTCCTGTAACGGGAAGGAAGAGGTCACTCACCGTTTTCACAGCCTCAACGGTTCCGAAAACTGCATCTGCACTCAGTTCTTTTCCGGTGGTTTCTATATCAACGTAGATGATATCACCCAGTTCGCCCTGGGCAAATTCAGTGATGCCAATGGTTGCAACGTTTCCATCTATGGAGATCCACTCGTGCTCTTTGGTATAATGCAATTGCTCAGGAAAGTTCATGATCTGATATTTTGTGCAAGTTTACAATTTTTTGTACCCATGAAGAAAAATCTTTATGGTATTCTTCTGACCATCTTCATGTCCCGGATGCGAATATCCGTCAGGGGCTTGTCTCCGCCCTTTCTTCCACTGGTTTTGGTATTGGCAATCTTGTCCAACACATCATAACCACTGACCAGCTCTCCAAAAATGGTATAGTTCTGGTCGAGGTGTGGTGCACCACCCTCTGTCTTGTACTTACTCCTGTGTGCCTCGGGTAGTTTTCTTCCTTTCAGCCGGTGTGTTTCCACAGAGTCCAGTGAAATATCATTGAATACCCTTCCCTGCACAATATAAAATTGCATACCACTGCTGTTTTTCTGGGGATTCACATCATCTCCCATTCTTGCTGCGGCCAGCGCACCTCTTCTGTGATAGAGTTCAGGCCTGATTTCTGCCGGCAAGGTGTATTGTTTCATCAGGGATGAGGTATCTGCATTGGCCTTGGTTTTTTCGTCACCGGCCTGTATCATGAACCCGCTAATCACCCTATGGAATCCAATTCCCTTGTAATAATCAGATTTCACCAGACGGATGAAATTGTCTCTGTGTATGGTTGTTGAATCATTCAGCCTCAGCACCATGTTGCCAGAGTCGGTCCTGACCAGGATGTCTTTTTTCAGGTCAGCCTTTCTGATTTTACCTGTCGGTTGGGCCAATCCGGGCACAAGCACCAAAAACAGGAAACTAAAAAGCAACAGTAGGGGAAGCTGTTTTGTCATTAAAATTCGTTTTGTGAAAAATAGAACAATACATGGTCCTTCATGAAGTTTTCCTGTTGCATGAATTCCATGGGGGGCAACTCTTTGATTTGTTTGAAATGGGGCCAGCCATCCTCATCCCAGCCTTCCAGCTCATAGTATCCACCGGGTATCAAAATGGAACAAACAGCTACATGCATAAGGTCTTGTTTCTGCTCTTTGGTAAAACTATGGCCTACACCACCCACTTCCTGTACGCCAATAAGGAACAGGATAGACTCCATGTCCGGCTTTTTGCCAAAACGTTCCAGCAATTTTTCTTCTAGTTTCCACCACCTGGCTTGCAAGTCATCAGAGATCATCATGGGGCAAAATTAGTGCATCTGTACCGATTGCTTATCTTTGCCAAAAATTGGCAGGATGCTTCAGCTAGGTTTTATACACAGCAACAGGGAGAAAGTGCTGGAAGGTTTGAAAAAAAAGAACTTTCAGGATCTTGAATTGGTGGACAAGATCATTGCTTCAGACGACCTGAGGAAGAATCTTCAGTTTAACACGGAGGAATTGCTTGCCAAACGCAATGCGGCCTCCAAAGCCATTGGTGCATTGATTGCCGAGGGCAGGAAAGAAGACGCCGAGGCCAAGAAAGCCGAGGTGTCTGCCATCAAGGAGACAATTGACAATTATGCCCTTCAGCTGGCCGAAGTTGAGGCATTGGTTGATGGCATGTTGGTGCGTCTTCCCAATTTACCCAATGAAAGAGTTCCAGAAGGAAAATCTGCAGATGACAATACGGTGATTCGTCAACATGGCGAAATCCCCCAGCTTCATGATGGCGCTGTACCTCACTGGGACCTGATCACAAAATATGATCTGGTAGACTTTCAAACTGGTGTCAAGATTACTGGTAGCGGGTTTGCGCTTTACAAGGGAAAAGGTGCCAAGTTGCAGCGGGCAATGATTCAATATTTTCTGGATCACAATATTGCCGGAGGATATACCGAGTATATGCCACCCTATGTTGTAAATACAGCCTCTGCTTACGGAACAGGGCAACTTCCAGATAAAGAAGGGCAAATGTACCACATGGCCATTGACGACCTCTATCTCATTCCAACGGCAGAAGTTCCGGTAACCAATATTTACAGGGATGAAATCATCCCTTCAGCATCCTTGCCCGTAAAAATGACTGCCTATACCCCTTGTTTCAGGCGCGAGGCAGGAAGCTTTGGAAAAGATGTCCGCGGGCTCAACCGTGTGCATCAGTTTGATAAGGTGGAAGTGGTACAGATGGCAGAAGCGTCTACCAGTTATGATGTTCTTGAAGAGATGGTTTTGCATGTGGAGAAGTTGATACAATCCCTTGGGCTTCCCTACAGGATTCTATTGCTTTGTGGCGGAGACATGGGTTTTGCATCTGCCATGACCTATGATTTTGAAGTCTACAGTGCCGCGCAGGAACGTTGGCTGGAAGTCAGTTCAGTGTCCAATTTTGAATCTTTTCAGTCCAATCGGATGAAAATCAGGACAAAGGATGAAAATGGAAAGACCCAGCTGCTGCATACCCTCAATGGCAGTTCATTGGCCTTGCCAAGGATATTGGCCAGTTTGCTTGAAAATTACCAGACACCGGAAGGCATTCTCATCCCGGAAGTGCTTCGCCCATATTTTGGGGCAGACATGATCGCTTAATTTTTTTAATGTGCAGCCGCCATCCTCTGGTGATAGGCTTCAAGTCTTTTGTGCATGATGCCGAACCAGACTGGAGGGATCAAAGAAAGCAGCAACATGCCTGGATACCCTGTGGGCATCTGTGGAGCAGTATCATGATGCCTGAGCACCTGGTATTTTCTGCTTGCCAGGTAATGATGATCGCTGTGCCTGGACAATTCAAAAAGCATCAGTCGGCCGAGGATATGGCTGCTGTTCCAGCTGTGTTCTGGCATGGCCCTTTCATATCCGCTGTCCGTCTTCTTTCTTTCCAATCCATAGTGTTCAATGTAGTTGACTGTTTCCAGCAATAAAATGCCCAATACAGCTGCAGCCAGAAAACAAAGCAAGGCAAGGCTGCCAAAAAAAATAAAAACAGCCACCACAAGCAAGAGTTGGAGGCAAAGGAATTGAATCATCTGGTTGTTGAAATGCCAAACAGGGTTTCCATTTTTCCTTTGCTCATCTCCAGCAATTTTCCAGGCGGAAAGGAATCCCATCACTATAGACCGACAATAGAAAAAATAAACGGGCTCACCTTTTCTTGCACTGCTGGGATCTTCATGCGTAGATACATTTTTGTGATGACCCTTGTTGTGCTCTATGTAAAAATGCATGTACAGCGATGTGAGCAAAAGCAACTTGGCAAGGTTCCTTTCATAAAGATTTTTCCTGTGACCCAATTCATGGCCTACGTTGATTCCAAATGTTCCGCAGAGCAGGCCCATGGCAAAGGTTCTCCCTGCCAGTTCAAGCCCTGATAGCGTCGGATCATTTACTGCGATCAAAAAATAATACAATGCAACATATTGAAGTGGCACCATGATATAGAGCCAAACATCATAGAGCCTGTCATTTTTTGCGACCTGCTCTTCCGCCTCACTGAGGTTTCCGGATGCAGCAGGAAATACCAGTTCAAACAGGGGAATGAACATGAAGGCATAGATCAGGGGAAGCGCAATCGTCCATCCTGTATGCATGAAAGCATAGAAGGAAAGAAAATACATGCTGAGTGGAGCTGCAAATTTCAATGACCTTATGTGCATGATGGATGGATTAATGGGTGGTTGATGGATCTTCTGGTTTCACTGCTATCCTGTAAAGGAGGAATGCCATGGCAAAGAAAATGAGTGTGCCCAGCAGGAAATATCCTTGTTCTCCGATGGCATGAGCGATGTTTTCCTCGAAGTTCAATTTGCTCAAGGCTTTTGCCACTGTTTCATTGGCAGATAGAAAGGCTACTATCACGCCAGCAATGGCGCCGCCAGCAACCAATCCTGTGGCAAAAAGATTTCCTTTTCTGAGGTCTTCTTCCTCTTCACTGGCTTTCTCTTTCTTTTTCTTTCCATCCACAATTCCTCTGATGGCACCACCAATGAAAATGGGCAAGGTGGTAGACAGAGGAAGGTAGATGCCAATGGCGAAGCTCAAAGCCTTAATACCACAGAGTTCCATGACAATGGCGATGGCGACTCCAACAAGGACAAACTGCCAATCCAGGTTAAAGGAAAGTATTCCCTTGATCAGTGTTGCCATCAATGTTGCCTGTGGAGCAGCATATTGATCAGTTCCAATCGCATGATGAATGCCTGAAGACAGCATTTCTTGTGTAGGTGTATCCAGTATTTTGATGGTGAATCCAATGGCAATTGAAGAAACGATGGCGCCGATAAAAAGCGCAATCTGCTGGGCCCTAGGTGTTGCACCCAGGATATATCCTGTCTTGAGATCTTGTGAAGTTGCACCAGCGTTTGCAGCGGCGATGCAAATCATTCCGCCTACAACCAAGGCCATGGGTTCATAGAGCTTACCCGTCCAACCTACTGCAATAAAAACCAGGCAGGTTCCCATGATGGTAGCGATGGTCATGCCTGAGATGGGATTGTTGGAAGATCCGATCAATCCGACAATACGGGAGGAAACGGTTACAAAGAAAGCGCCAAACAATACCACCAGGATGCCAATCAAGAGTTTGCTGAGCACACCATTTCCAGGAACCTGTGGCATGATGGTCATGAGCAAGATCAGTCCCAGGCTTCCCCATAATACAATTTTCACGGAAAGGTCTTTTTCGGTACGAATGACTTTTTGCATGGCATCGTTACCAGACCTAACAGATCCCAGGCTTCCCTTGAAAGATGAAATGATGGTTGGGATGGTTTTGATCAGGGTGATGAAGCCGCCAGCAGCCACAGCACCGGCACCAATCTGTCTTACAAATGCCCTGTAAATGGCCACTGCATAATCATTGAATTGATGGGTGGCAGGGTTCCATCCACCGGGGCCGCCTGCTGTTTGTATGTCTTGAAGGTAGCCCAGTTTGATGAGTTGATTGGCAATCACATCCCCCGGCACAACTGTTGCCAGCAAGGGGTTGAATACAAACCAAGTGAGTACACTTCCCGCTACCAAAACACCTGCAATTTTAGGACCGATGATGTATCCTACTCCTAAATACTCAGGGGTAATTTCTCCACTGATTTTTGCCGATGGTAAATATTTATTGGCCTGTGATGTAATGTAGGAAGGGGTTTCAGCCACCACATGCAATATTTTTTGCAGAAATGCATAGGCTGTTGCTATGCCCAATCCGGCAAATGCCGTTTGGGCAAAATTGCCCCCTTTTTCTCCGGCTTTCAATACTGAGGCACAAGCCGTTCCTTCAGGATAGGGAAGGGTTTCGTGTTCCTTTACAATCAAAGCACTCCTCAACGGGATCATCATCAGGGTTCCCAGCATCCCACCAAAAATGGCCAGTACAAGGATGGTGATGTAGTTGAAATAATCTGCACTGCCTGCCTCGCTCAGAAAAAGAAATCCTGGAAGGGTGAATACCACCCCCGCTGCTATGCTCTCTCCGGCCGAACCTGTTGTCTGGATGATGTTGTTCTCAAGAATGGTTGTTTTGAGGAACAATTTGCTCAATGCAATCGACATCACTGCAATCGGGATGGAAGCCGACACCGTAAGCCCGGCCTTTAGTGCAAGGTATACCGTTGCTGCTCCAAAGATGACACCAAAGCAGGCACCAGTAATGACGGCTTTCAGCGTGAATTCTTTCATCACAGTTTCTGGAGCAATGAAAGGCATGAATTTCTTTTCAGACATGGCAGAAGTTTATGGTTGGGCGTTCGTTTAGGAGTTCATCATTTTCTGCAACCATTTGGTCAGCATAAAAAGAATCAGGGATGCAAGTCCGGAAAGTACCACAAAGAGCATGAAAAAATCGTACATGTTCTGCATCTCATAGCCCAGAAATGAGGTGGTCTTGTTTTCAGGATAGAGAGCGCTCAACTGACCAGCCAGTTTGTTGGCAAAGGCGTTGGCCAGAAACCAAACCGCCATCAGCAAAGATGCCAATTTCAGAGGAGCAAGTTTGTTGACCAGAGAGAGTCCGATGGGTGAAAGACAAAGCTCTCCCCAGGTATGGAGCATGTAAAGTCCAGCCAGCCAGATCATCGTTACTTTCATGCCTGGTTGAATATTGTTGACGCCAACGCTGATCCACAAATAGCCCAGTGAAAGCAACAAAAGTCCAATGGCCATTTTGGTGGGGGAAGAAGGTTCATGCTTGCCCAGCTTAATCCAGAGCCACGCAAATACTGGTGCAAAAAGCACAACATAGGTTGAGTTCAAAGACTGGAAAAAGCTGGCAGGTACTTCCTCAAAAAGGATGGATGAGTTGATGGTGGACATGAATGAAAAATCCATGTAAAGGATTCCTGCAGTCATCAGCAAAAGAAGGAAATAAACAACATTTCGGAGCAGCACATCATTTTTCGATAAGTTGTTTTTTGCGCGTTGGTATAGCCGGAACATAAAGAAAAGCAAGGCGGCTGAAACTGCATAAATGCTCCAAACTGGGATGGACCAGTTAAGCTTCCTGTCTGTCTGTTCATCAGCAAAAAAAGTGAGTGAGGCACCAGCCTGTTCAAAGGCACTCCAGAAGAAAACCACAAAGAAGGAAACTATGAAAATCACACCCACTTTTTTCTTGTCGATGATGCTGAGGCTCTTGTCACTAAAAATGATAAACAGGATCAGCAAAAGCGCTCCAATCAATAAGTAGAAAAGGAAACTGAAAACCCTGGCATCAATGTACAGCATAGCAATCATCAGGGTGGAAAAAAGCCCCAACCCAATGCTGATGGCAACTGGTGTCAAGAACTTGCTTTGTACACCTGCTGGAGCATTGCCTATTTGCTTGCCCTCTGGGTTAATCAGGTATTTGTCCTGGAAGGTCTTTTGCACAATTACACTCAGCAACATTGCGATGCCAGCAATTAAAAATGCCCATTTGAAATCAGCCGGGTTCCCTGTGTCTCCAAATGCTCCACAGAGAAAGGGCCCCAAAGCGCCACCAACATTGATGCCCATGTAGAAAATCGTATAGGCCGGATCAATCCTGCGATCACCAGGCGTGTAAAGTTGGCCAACAAGAGAAGAAATATTGGGTTTGAAAAAACCATTACCAGCAATCATGAAGCCCAGTCCACTGAAAAAAAGGAAGGTCGACAAGGAGGCATTGGTGTCATAGACAGAAGCACAGAAAAACAGGATGAACTCACCCAGTGCCATCGTGAGGCCTCCTGCAAGGATGGATCTTTTGTTGCCCCAATAGCGGTCAGCCATGAAGCCACCAACCAAGGGGGTCAGGTAACTAAGACTTGTATAGCTTCCATAAAGTTGCGAGGCAATGGTCTTGTCAAGCAGCAAGGCCTTGGTCATGAACAATATCAGGATGGCCCTCATGCCATAATAGTTGAATCGCTCCCACATTTCAGTAGAGAAAAGAATATAAAGTCCTTTTGGATGTGATGTGTTTTGGTTGGTTGACATGTGTCTTTATTTGTTGATTTGCCTAAAATAAGCAATTTGTATCTTCGCCACGCTTTTCGGTAAACAATAAAAATCAACCATGAATATATTGCTCCTGGGTTCTGGCGGAAGGGAACATGCCCTTGCTTGGAAAATCAAACAAAGTGCGCACTGCAGCCAACTCTATATTGCTCCCGGAAACCCCGGAACGGCCGGCTTTGGTGAGAATGTAGCGATGGCTACTGGCGATTTTGACGCCATTGCCGGTTTCTGCAAGCAGCAGGAAATTGGGATGGTCGTCGTTGGTCCCGAAGACCCATTGGTCAATGGTATTTATGACTACCTCAAGGCAGATCCAGGCTTGCCGGGTTTGATTGTTGTGGGGCCTTCAGCAGAGGCCGCAAAGCTGGAAGGGAGCAAGGCATTTGCCAAAGCATTCATGGATCGCCAGGGCATACCCACGGCGGCTTACAGGGAATTTACAAAGGAAAATTATGATGAAGGCATGGCCTATTTGAAGGCCCATGCATTGCCCATTGTGTTGAAAGCGGATGGATTGGCTGCAGGAAAAGGAGTTGTTATTGCACAGACACATGAAGAAGCCTTGTCCAATTTTGAGGAGATGATTGTTTCGGCTCGCTTTGGTGCCGCCAGTGAGCGCGTGGTTGTAGAACAATTTCTTGCAGGTGTTGAAATGAGTGTTTTTGCCCTGACCAACGGGAGTCAATATGTCTTGTTGCCGGAAGCAAAAGACTACAAGCGGATTGGTGAAGGGGATACTGGCCCCAATACTGGTGGGATGGGTGCTGTCAGCCCGGTTCCCTTTGCCCAGGGCGATTTTATGGAAAAAGTCATTGAAAGGGTTGTCAGGCCTACCATAGCCGGTCTTGAGAAAGAGGGGCTTGTTTACCATGGATTTGTGTTTTTTGGCTTGATCAATGTTGGGGGAGAGCCTTATGTGATTGAGTACAATTGCCGCATGGGTGATCCTGAAACAGAAGTGGTTATGCCAAGGCTAAAGTCTGATATCGTTGAACTTTTTAAGGCCATGGATGAAGGAAAACTGGATGAAATTGAAGTTGAGATTGATCCAAGGGCTGCTTCCACAGTGGTTTTGGTGAGCGGGGGGTATCCCGGAGACTTTGAAAAGGGAAAGCCAATCAAGGGGCTTGACACAGTATTCCCATCAGCTACAATGGTGTTTTTTGCTGGCATAAGCGGTACTGGTGGCGACCTGCGAACCAATGGCGGAAGGGTGGCAGCCATCACATCTTATGGAGCCAATATCAACGAAGCAGTTGAAAAATCACTTGATGCAATCAAGTCCATTGGCTATGATAGGATGAATTTTCGCAAAGACATTGGCTTCGAATTTCGAAACTGATTTTTATGATCCATGAATCATGCCGAATTATTTTTTCAGCAAAATTCATGATTGTTTATTGGGTTATTTATTTGAACTTTGTAAAGCGCTTAAAATACAGCTAAATGGGACTTTTTACATGGTTTACACAGGATATTGCCATTGATCTCGGCACAGCAAACACACTGATCATTCACAATGATGAGATTGTGGTGAATGAGCCCTCGATTGTTGCGTTGGACAGGAACAATCCCAAGCATTTGCTTGCGGTAGGCAAAAAAGCCTTGTTGATGCATGAAAAGACCCATGAAAGCATACGTACCGTAAGACCCCTCAGGGATGGAGTGATTGCAGATTTCAACGCAGCTGAATTGATGATACGGGAGATGATCAAGTTGATTTATCCTAAAAAGCCGCTTTTCCCGCCCAGTTGGAAAATGATGATTTGTATCCCCTCAAGCATCACAGAAGTGGAAAAAAGGGCTGTTCGCGATAGTGCTGAGCAGGCCGGCGCAAAAGAAGTATACCTGATTCACGAACCCATGGCAGCGGCCCTGGGTATAGGTATTGATGTTACAGAGCCCATTGGTAACATGATCATTGATATTGGTGGGGGAACCACAGGCATCACCGTTATCGCGCTTGCAGGCATCGTTTGCGATCAGTCCATCAGGATTGCCGGTGATGAGTTTACGGCTGACATCATGGAAGCCCTGAGGCGATACCACAGTTTGTTGATTGGTGAAAGAACTGCAGAACAGATCAAGATACAGATTGGTGCTGCCATGAAAGATCTTGACACACCACCAGATGATATACCGGTGAATGGAAGGGATTTGGTGACAGGCATTCCCAAGCAGATCATGGTAAGCTATCAGGAAATTGCAGAAGCGCTTGATAAATCAATTTTCAAGATTGAAGAGGCCATTCTCAAGGCCCTTGAAACAACACCTCCGGAGTTGGCCTCTGATATTTACAAGCGTGGATTGTACCTGACAGGAGGAGGCGCGTTACTCAGAGGCCTGGATAAGCGGCTGTCTCAAAAAATCAAGCTCCCTGTTCATATTGCCGAAGATCCACTGAAAAGCGTGGTGCGGGGAACCGGACTGGCTTTGAAAAATTACCATAACTTTCCTTTCATCATGCGTTAAGGATTGCAATAAAAAACCCTTAGGAGCGAGCCCTCCATGCGTAACGTCTTTTTATTTCTCAAGCGCTATTCAGTATTCATTTTTTTCCTTGTACTACAAGGATTGGCCCTTTCAATGTTGTTCAGTTACAACAGGTTCCACCAAACAGCCTATGGGATGTTTTCCAATGAGGTTGCTGGAAATGTAAACAAGCGGGTGAACAATGTTGAGTCGTTTTTTACGCTCAGTGAACAAAATAAAGCACTGCGCCAACAAAATGCTGCCTTGCTATCTTACCTGCCCTCAGGGTCTGTCATCCCGGATACATCATTCCAACTTGTTGCGGATACGGTTGCTGTTGATTCATTGAAGGCATATCGCCAATACCAATATTTTGATGCCAAGATTATTTCCAATTCAGTTTTCCTGCAGCAGAACAACATGGTTTTGCACCGGGGGTCAGCACAGGGTATAGTACCCAACATGGCTGTTGTAGGTACAGGTGGTTTGATTGGAACTGTTATCAGTGTCAGTGAGAACATGAGCATTGTAATGAGCCTGCTCCACCGACAATCCAAAGTAATCGCTGTGTTAAAAAAAGGGAGTGGGTTGGGTGAGGTAAGTTGGGATGGTAAGGATCCTCGATTTCTGGTTCTTTCCAAGATTCCCAAAACAGTTGTTGTAAAAAAAGGCGACACGGTGGTCAGCAGTCCATATTCTGACAAATTTCCCCCAGGACTTCCAATTGGCTATGTTGAGAAAATCGATCAGGACCAGGAAACCAATACCTATAAGTTGAAAATCAGGACAGCAGTTGATTTTTATGCTGTTCAGCATGCGTACATCGTAAAAAACCTCTTGCAGGAAGAAATGGATCAGTTGAAAAAAACAGTCATCAAGGAATGAGCTTAGTCTTTAAAAATATCATCCGGTTCATCTTCATCATGTTCATCCAAATTTTTGTGTTGAACAAGATCCCTCCTTTGCATCAGTTTATTGTACCTTATTTCTACTTTGTATTCATCCTCTGGTTGCCCTTCAAAATCAAGAGAACAGCCTTGCTTTTCATCAGTTTTGCTGCAGGAATGTTGGCGGATATGTTTTTTAAAACACCCGGGTTGCATGCTGCCGCTTGTGTATTGATTGCTTACATAAGGCCATTTCTCATCAATCTCTTGCTTCCCAAAGAAGCCACCGATTGGGGCAATGAGGAGCCCACAAAAAAAACCATGGGGCCGGTTCCTTACGCTACCTATCTTATCATCCTTACCCTCTTGCATCACTTCTATCTTATCCTCCTAGAGTGGATGCAGTTTGGAAGTTTTCTCTATTTTATTGGAAAGCTGGTGGCTACCACATTGGTAAGCCTCTTGCTCATCATGATTACAGACCTTTTTCTAAACCGAAAATCAAAACTTCGCTAAGCTTACAAACCGCTAATTTTGCTGTTAATTCCATTTAAATTATGCCAGCATTCAACCAGTCAAGACAAAATGTGATCAAACTGATTTTTCTGGTTGCTTTCATCATCCTTGCCATCCGTTTGCTGTTTCTACAGCTTGCTTCAACCAAATATGATCTGTTGGCCCTTGATAATGCCGTGAGTAAAAAAATTGTTTACCCTGACCGCGGAATCATATTTGATAGAAAAGGGCGATCGATACTTGAAAATACACAGACCTATGACCTGATGGTGATGCCAACCCAATTGAAGGGACTGGATACTGCAGGAATTTGCAGTATCCTCAAGATTGATATTGAAACGTTTCGGGAACGCATCATTGGGGCCATCATCAAAAATGGTCGTTATCGGCCATCCATTTTTGAATCATCACTTTCTTTAGAGGCCTTTGTTCAGTTGCAGGAGAACATCTTTCGCTTTGAGCCTGGATTCTTTCTACAAGAAAGACCAATAAGGTCTTATCCCTTCAAAGCAGCAGCACATATTCTTGGCTATGTGGGAGAAGTAGATTCCAGCATCCTCAAGAAGACGAATTACTACTACCAAATGGGGGACTACATGGGCCTCAGTGGTCTGGAGCGGTTTTATGAGCCCATCTTGATGGGGCAAAGGGGGGTGAGGTATCAGATCAAGGACAACAAGAACAGGATTGTAGGATCTTATGAAAATGGGTTGTACGACTCCCTTGCCATAGCCGGCAGAAACTTGAGAACATCCATTGATATTGATGTACAGGTTCTTGCAGAACGCATGCTCAAAAACAAATTGGGCGCAATTGTAGCGATTGATCCAAGATCTGGCGGCATCATTGCCATGGCGAGTGGCCCAACCTATGACCCCAATCTTTTGACAGGAAATCAGCGCAAGAACAATTTCTCCTGGATGCTCAGGGATACGGCAAGGCCGCTCTTCAACAGGGCCATAAAAGGGCAATATCCTCCAGGTTCAACCGTCAAGCCAGCCGGTGCGCTGATTGCCTTGGATGAGGGCGTAATTACTCCAGCTTTTGGACTTGGATGCAGTGGTGCATATTTTGGCTGCAGGAGGCCCATCGGGTGTACGCATAAAACATCTGGTCATGCAGGCAATCTGAGGGTAGCACTGGCCAATTCATGCAACAGTTATTTCTCCCACCTCTACAGGTTGGCCGTGGATAACCCCCAGTTGGGAGGAACCGTGAACGGATACCTCCGTTGGAAGCAATACATGAATTCATTTGGGTTGGGCGTAAGACTGGGTATTGACTTGCCCAGTGAGGACAAGGGCCTGATTGTTGATACCAGTTTTTACAACAAATTATACAACAGGTCCTGGAGTTCATGTACCAATGTTTTTCTGGGAATTGGACAAGGGGAGATGCAGGCTACACCCTTGCAAATGGCCAACATGATGTGCATCATAGCCAACAAGGGATTTTATTATACTCCTCATTTTGTACAATCCATTGATGGGCAACTTGAGTCCGACACGGTATTAAACAGGTACAAGCAAAAGCATCAGGTTACCAATATTTCCAATGAAACCTTTGAAATTGTTCAACTGGGTATGCAGGATGTTGTTGAACAGGGTACCGGAGGTGTTGCCAGAATTGAAGGCATTGCTGTTGCTGCAAAAACAGGAACTGCAGAAAACTATGGCATGATTTACGGCAAGCGGGAGAAGTTGAAAGATCATTCCTGGTTTGTATGTTTTGCCCCCAGAGAAAATCCTACCATTGCAGTTGCTGTGATCGTAGAAAATGCTGGATTTGGTGCAACCTGGGCCGGGCCAATGGCTGCGCTTGTCATGGAAAAATACCTGCGTGATACACTTTCCGCTGCAAGGTGGAAAGAAGTGGAAAGGATTGAAAACACAGAAATCATTCTTCCCATCGTAAAGACAAAGCGCAACCGCTTGGATTCCCTTCGCAAAGAAAAAATGCGGAAGTTACAGTTGAAGGCGACCGCAAATCATCCTGTAAAGAACAACCCTGGCAAAAAAACTGCTGTTGTTCATTACCATCTTTCAGCCATCAAACCAGACAATGAAGAACAATTCATTTGAGATATCAAAAGGCATCGATTGGATTATTGTCGGAATCTATCTGGTACTCGTTGTTACTGGTATTGCGAGCATATTCGCCACCACTTACCGGGATGAGAACATGATCAGCGGTTTTCTTTCTTTCAAGACAGATTACAGCCGGCAATTGCTCTATTTTTTTATTTCGTTGGTCTTGGCTGTTTTTATTTTACTGACAGATAGTAAATTTTTCACTGCTACCTCCAATATATTTTATGCATTTGGTTTGATTTTGCTGATCCTGGTTTTTCCTTTTCACACAGATGTAAAAGGAACGAAATCCATCATCCGCTTTTCAGGATTTCAGTTACAACCTGCAGAACTCTGCAAAGTATTTGTGAACCTTGCGTTAGCAAAATACCTGTCATCCCTGGACCTTAATTTTAAGAAGTTGCGTTCTCAATTGATTGCGGCATCGCTGGTATTGGTTCCCGCAATCCTGACCATTTTTCAAAGCGAGACCGGATTGGCCTTGGTATATTTCTCTTTTTTTCTGGTCATGTACCGCGAGGGGCTTCCTTCTGCGATATTGGTGATTGGTTTTTCTTTGGCGGTGCTTGTTGTCATGACGCTTCTGATTGATGAGAATCTTCTGGCCATCATCCTTACTCTTGCGGCCATTGGGTTTGTCTATACTGCAAAAAGACAAATCAAAAGGGATCGGTCTGTACTGGTATTGATTGTTTCCATTTGGGTGGTTGCAGTGGGTATTCAACGCTTTGCAGTACCCTACTTTTTCAACAATGTCTTGAAGCCTTATCAGGTTCAGCGCATATATGCAACTGTGGGAAAGGATTTTCAGGTGGATACAGAGTCCATGAGTGAAGAGGATATCAAAAAAATGGAGGACAAGAAAAAGGCAGGGAATTATAATGTGAAGCAAAGCAAGATTGCGATAGGCTCTGGTGGTTTTTGGGGAAAGGGTTTGATGAAGGGTACCCAAACACGGTATGATTTTGTTCCTGAGCAAAGGACTGACTTCATTTTCTGTACCATTGGTGAGGGATTTGGATTTGCGGGAAGTATCGTTTTGTTGGGGCTTTATCTTTTTATGCTGTTCAGGATCATCAGCATGGCCGAACGTCAAAGAAGTGCTTTCAGTCGAACATATGCCTATGGAGTTGCCTCAGTATTCTTTTTTCACATCTTCATCAATATCGGAATGACCATCGGGATTATCCCTGTAATCGGAATAACCCTTCCTTTCATGAGTTACGGCGGCACTTCGCTGATTACATTTTCAGTGCTCTTATTCATCCTGATTCGCCTTGACGCTGACCGTCAAATGGTAATCCGTTAACAAACCATATGAAAGTTATACCCCTTTCCGAAGGCTCATTTACGATAGACCATACCAAAGTATTTTTACCCTTTGATACTGCCAAAGACGATCTTCAAGAACGTTCCAGGGGAAGCCTGTTGGTAGAAATTCAGCCATTTTTGGTGGAGACAAAGACGGATTTGATTCTATTGGACACAGGATTGGGATTTTCTGAAAATGGGGTGCTTCAATTGTACAATAATCTTGCCGTTCATGGGTATTCACCCTCAGATATTACCATGGTCTTGATGAGCCATTTGCACCGGGATCATGCCGGTGGGATTACAGTTCAGGATTCGTATAGTGGTCTTTCCCATTTGAGTTTCCCCCATGCTGACTATTTTATCAATGAAAGAGAACTTGATTTTGCTTTGCATGCAGGCAATGCATCTTATGATGCCGATAGGCTTGCCATATTGGAAGACAATGATCATGTACACCTGATTGGAGAGAATGGTTTGATAAAAGGCTATATCCAGCATGAACTGTCTGCGGGCCATTCCCCTTTTCACCAGGTCTTTTGGATTCGTGACGAGAATGATGTTGTTTTCTTTGGTGGAGACGAGGCCCCTCAACTGAAACAGATGAAAACCAGGTTTGTAGCTAAATATGATCATGATGGTAAAAAGGCCATGGAACTCAGGCAAAAATGGTGGGAAATTGCTTTAGAAGAACACTGGCAATTTCTTTTTTACCATGATATCATGACGCCCGTCTATTCAGACCGTCATGTAAACAATGTGTAAGGATATGTATATGGCTTGGGTGTAAATAGATGGTTTTCGTAATGGTAGAAAAAAAAGAGGCCGGCTCTAAAAAGAGCCAGCCGTTGCTAACCTATGAAAAACACCGCGTTAAAATTACATTAATAAATTTTATGTCCAAAACTAATAATAGTGATATCAAAACCCTTTTTTGCGGGGTTCACGTTGATTTTTTTCTGCGTGTCTCTTCTGAAATTCACGTCTGACCAATGATTTAAATTCTTCTTCTGCCCCAAACACCTTGTTCGCCCTTTCGTGGCTCATCACTTTGGTAAAATCTTCCCTGTATTTTTTTCTGATGTCCAGCATTTTTTGTTGTTTTTCCAGTTGATCTCCAACTTTTCGCTCTCCTGCCATACCCTTTAGTTCATTCCTATACTGGTTAAAGACAGGCCAAAATTTCTGGGCCTCATCAGGGGAAAGATTCAATTCTTTTGTGATGAAGGCCATTTCCATTGCTTGGATTTTTTTGATCTCTACAGCCCTTGCATCACGATCGGGCTTCATGGATTGTGCTTGTGTTGCA
The DNA here is from genome assembly GCA_943327275.2 of Chitinophaga pinensis. Lineage (GTDB taxonomy): Bacteria > Bacteroidota > Bacteroidia > Chitinophagales > Chitinophagaceae > Pollutibacter. The sequence continues at coordinate 2,480 of CALPWM020000008.1, read as the reverse complement.
AAACCAAGGATGAGCATGGCGATAAGGGAAAATGTTGCTTTCATGGTGTTTAATTGCTTTTTCATTTAGTTCAGTGAAAGTACATCTCCCAAATCATTTTGGTCCATGTACAATGAGATGTCTATATCAGGAATTTCTTGCAATATTTCTTTGATGGTTTCACTGCTCAGGTCAACCAAAAGGGTGGAAGCGGTATCAAATTGTTCATTTTCATTTGTTTCCACTATCGACAAATTGTCCATTTCATCCAAGTACATGGCAATGGCATCAGGAGAAACCTTGGTTTGAAAAGTTTCCGGTTCTTTTGGCATGTCGGCCAATTGGTTCCCGCTTTCTGTTTTGGAAACAAAAAATACAGTGGCAATGATGCCCACCAGACAAGCTGCCGCAGCATATTTTGCCCATGACCCCAATCTGCTCATCCCAACAACCGGAGACTCATCCCTTGGTATTTCAACCTTCAAATTGTTGAAATAGCCTTCGGGAAGGGTGTAGGGATTTTCATTTTTCAGGGCCTTGAGCAAAGGGGAAATTTCAATCAATTCCTGGTCGGATGCTTCATTTTGGATGACATCCATAAGGCGCACTGTGAATGTGTTAAAGTAATCCTTGGGTACTGAGAAAGGGTTATTTTTCGGCAGTTGGGCAACCTGCTTGCTAAGGGAGGTTAATTCTGATGATATGTTATCTATGCTATGCATGCAGTGGTTAGACAATGGCCGTTCTTGGGGGTTTAATGGTTGAGGATATATTCTTCAATTTTTTTGACTGCATGGTGATAGCTGGCTTTAAGTGCTCCAACGGAAGTATCAAGGATGATACCCATATCCTCGTAAGGCATCTCATCAAAATAACGCAGATTGAATACAATGCGTTGTTTTTCTGGAAGCTGCTGAACTGCCAGCTGTAATTTCCAAATGGCCTTGTTCTCATCAAATCCCTTTTCACTTTGCATTTTGTTTTCTAGGCTTTCGCTGACATCATCAAAGGATACGGAACTCCTTCTTTTTTGCTGTTCAAGATAGGTCAGGGATTCATTCACTGCAATGCGGTAGATCCAGGTATACAATTTGGCATCTTCCCTGAAATTGTTCAATCCATTCCATGCCTTGATGAAAACATTTTGCATCACATCATCCGCATCCTGGTGCGTGATGACAATTCTCCTTATTTGCCAGTAAATCTTTTCCTGGTATTTTTTTACAATGGAGGTAAATGCCTTTTCCTTCTGCTGGGAATCCTTGAACAGCCTGACCAATTCATTATCGTCCAGCTCGGGTAGCATTGTCATTTAAACTTTCTTTCTTTCCATCGCCTTTTCAGCTGCAGCAACAATGAACTCAGTATCCAGGCCATATTTTTTGAGCAATTCAGTGGGTTTTCCACTTTCTCCGAAAGTATCCTGGGTGCCAATCATTTCAATAGGAATGGGAAAGGATTTTGTAGCTGTTTGGGCAATGCTGTCACCTAATCCGCCCAATACATTGTGTTCTTCGGCAGTGACGGCACATCCAGTTTTCTTGATAGAGGCGATGACAGCAGCTGTGTCCAGGGGCTTGATGGTGTGGATATTGATGATTTCAGCATCTATTCCTTTTTCTTTTAGGATTCTTCCCGCTTCAATGGCCTTCCAGACTAGGTGTCCGCAGGCAAAAATGCTCACGTCACTTCCTTCTGAAAATTGTTGGGCCTTTCCCACAACGAAAGGTTCGTCTGCATTGGTAAAGATGGGCCAAACAGGCCTTCCAAACCGGAGATAAACGGGTCCCTCATGATCTGCAATTGCGATAGTAGCCGCTTTGGTTTGGTTGTAATCGCAGGGTACAATCACGGTCATTCCTGGTAACATTTTCATCAGTCCGATGTCCTCAAGAATCTGATGGGTTGCACCATCTTCACCCAGGGTCAAACCGGCATGTGATGCACAAATTTTAACGTTTTTACCGGAGTATGCAACAGATTGTCTGATTTGGTCATAAACCCTGCCTGTTGAAAAATTGGCAAAAGTGGTTGTAAAGGGAATTTTACCTCCGATGGTCAATCCTGCCGCAATGCCGATCATGTTGGCTTCTGCAATTCCAATTTGGAAAAAACGCTCGGGATGATTTTTTTTGAAATCATCAAATTTTAACGATCCAATTAAGTCGGCACAAAGCGCCACTACATTTTCATTTTTCTGACCCAATTCGGTCATACCAGCTCCAAATCCCGAACGGGTATCTTTACTGCCTGTGTTGGTATATTTTTTCATTTTGTTTTTTGCTATAAGCTGAAGGCACTAGGCAATAAGCAATACGCTTAAAGCATCATGCATAAAACTATTTAATAATCTCCTAAAGTTGCAGGGTTTTGAGCTAAAGCACTGGCTAATTGCTCGTCGTTTGGCGCTTTTCCGTGCCAAGCATGGGTGTGCATCATAAAGTCTACTCCGTTACCCATTTCGGTATGCAATAAGATACAAACTGGTTTACCGTTACCTG
>CALPWM020000007.1 GCA_943327275.2 Chitinophaga pinensis | reverse complement strand
TTTGAGGCCGATGATGTGATTGGCACACTGGCCAAACAGGCAGAAAAAGCAGGCTACCAGGTATACATGGTTACGCCAGACAAAGATTATGGACAATTGGTTTCTGACAACATCAAGATATTCAAGCCTCCCTACCAGGGCGGTGATTTTGAAATCATAGGACCTAAAGAGGTCTGTGAAAAATGGAACATCAAAGAAGTGTCGCAGGTGATTGACATCCTGGCCATGATGGGCGATGCTGTTGACAATATCCCGGGCATTCCGGGTGTGGGTGAAAAGACTGCTGCGAAGTTGTTGGCAGAATACGGCACAGTTGAAAACGTGCTCGAGAATGCAGACCAGCTCAAGGGTGCACTGGGTGAAAAAGTAAGGCAGGGAAAGGACCTGGCCATTATGAGCAAAAAACTAGCCACCATCATCACCACGGTTCCTGTTGAGTTCCATGAAGAAAACTTCAAGGTTACTGAACCCAACAAGGAAGCACTCCTGGACATCTTCAGCGAGCTGGAATTCAGGACCATTGGAAAAAGAATCCTGGGTGAGGACATTCCCGTTGCAGGCCCGGTTGAAAAAGGAACCACCGTACAGGGCGATCTTTTTGGGGGTGGCGGTACCACGGTTGCCAGCACAAACAATACGGTTGCAGAAGAAGAAAACAATACCCCCTTGTCTGCAGAAAGAAACATCAACAATACGCCACACAGCTATGAACTTGTTGACAGCCCCTCAACAATCGAGGCCCTGATTGCCTCGCTCGAAAAAGAAACAGAGATCTGCTTTGATACCGAAACCACCGGTCTGGATGCCAACCAGGCTGATATCGTGGGCATCAGCTTTTCCATCAAGCCGGGCACAGGTTGTTATGTTCCCTGCCCTGATACCCGAGACAAAACCAAATCCTTCCTGCTGCAGTTCAACCGCCTTTTTGAGGATGCCTCCAAGGTTTGGATCGGGCAGAACATCAAGTATGACCTACTGATATTGAAGAACCATGGGATTGAGCTGAAGGGCAACATTTTTGATACCATGCTGGCGCATTATGTGATCGATCCCGAAGGGAAAAGAAGCATGGACCTGCTCAGCGCAAAATACCTGGGCTACGAACCCGTCCATATCGAAGAATTGATCGGGAAAAAAGGAAAGGGACAAGGAAGCATGCGGGATGTGGAGGTTGAAAAAATCAAGGAGTACGCCAGTGAGGACGCCGACATCACCCTTCAACTCAAACATATTTTTGAGCCTCAATTAAAAGAAAAAGCAGTCGAAAAAGTTTTTTACGAAGTCGAGAACCCACTGGTAAAAGTGCTTACAGACATGGAATACGAAGGGGTCAGGGTGGATGTTGACTTCCTAAATGAGTATTCAAAAACGTTAGAAAAAGAAGCCAAGATTGCAGAAGAGTCTGTATATGCTACCGCCGGAGTGCGCTTCAACCTTGCCTCTCCCAAACAGTTGGGAGAAGTATTGTTTGAGAAACTGATGCTGGATCCAAAAGCGAAAAAAACCAAAACCGGCCAATACCAGACCGGTGAGGATGTGCTCCAAAAACTGGCAAACCAATTTCCAATCGTGGATGATATCCTTGCTTTCAGGGAACTCACCAAATTGAGGTCTACTTATGTGGATGCATTGCCACAACTGATCAACCCCAATACCGGAAGGGTGCACACCACCTATGGACAAGCAGTTGCAGTGACGGGTCGTTTGGCCAGCAACAATCCCAACCTACAAAACATTCCCGTGCGCAGCGACCGGGGCAAGGAGATCAGAAAAGCATTCACCGCAAGAGACAAGGACCATGTGCTGGTTTCTGCTGACTACTCACAGATTGAACTGCGCATTGTGGCCGCCATCAGTGGAGACCCCAACATGTGCGAAGCATTTCGCTCCGGCAAAGACATCCACACGGCAACGGCAGCAAAAGTATACGGCATCAATGAAGAGGATGTCACCAAGGAAATGCGTTACAAGGCCAAAAGCGTGAACTTCGGCATCATCTACGGACAAGGCGCTTTCGGACTGGCCGAAAACCTTGGCATCAGCAGAACAGAGGCCAAAACCATTATCGACAATTACAAGAAAGAATTTCCAGGCATCACCCAGTACATGGAATCAACCATCCAGTTTGCCAAAGACAATGGCTATGTGGAAACCCTGATGGGAAGGAAACGCTGGCTCCGCGACATCAACTCCTCTAATTTCACGGTGCGTGGATTTGCAGAGCGCAATGCCATCAACTCTCCGATACAAGGAACTGCAGCAGACATGATCAAACTAGCGATGATCAAGGTACACCATGCCATCAAAAAAGAAGGGTTCAAAAGCAGGATGATCCTTCAGGTGCATGATGAATTGATTTTTGATGCTTTACGATCTGAAGCGGAGGCCCTCAAAGCCTGTATCCTCGAGAACATGGAATCGGCGCTTCCACTTCCCAACAATGTTCCGGTGATTGCAGAGGCTGGGATTGGCGACAATTGGCTGGCAGCACATTAACCAGTTAAGGATTATCATTAAGACGAAAAACAGCAGCATGTTCAACCGTTTTTTCATCCTGATTTTCAAACTCCGCGGCTGGAAGATCGTGGGCAGCGTTCCTCCGGAAATCAAAAAAGCCGTTGTGATCGCAGCTCCGCATACTTCAAACTGGGATTTTGTTTATGCAATGGCCATTTTCAGGCTCTGTAACTTAAACGTTCGTTACCTCATCAAAAAAGAACTCAACTTCTTCCCCCTGAGCATCTTGCTGAAAAACACGGGTGCCATCCCCGTAGACAGGAGCAAAAAACACAACCTCACTGAGGATGTTATTACCAGGTTCAAGGAGGCAAATGAACTGTTCATCACCATTGCGGCAGAAGGCACAAGGAAAAGGGTTGAAAAATGGAGAAGTGGATTTTACCATGCCGCGTTGGGTGCCGATGTTCCGGTATTGCCTGGCTACCTGGATTACACGCGAAAAGAAGGAGGGTTTGGCGCACCCATTTACCTGACAGGCAACAAGGCGGAGGATATGGCCAAATTCAGGGCTTTTTATGCAGACAAGACAGCCAAATATCCTGCGTTATTCAACCTGGATGGCATAAGGCTAGATTGAACCAATCCGCCGTACATTTGTAAACAGCAATCATGAACACAGAAAATTATTTTAGGATCTTGACCATCATTGGCGGCCGCTATTTTATTTTAGCCGGACTGGCCTTTTTGCTGTTCTATGTACTATTGAAAAAAGTCCTTGCAGATAAAAAGATTCAGCAGCGGTATCCAAAATCAGCTGACTATCTCAGAGAAATAGGATATTCTATCCTGACCTTGTCCATATTCGGATTCGTGCCGGTGTTTTTCATTTTTAATCCCGCGATCTCAAAATATACCACGCTATACCAGAGGATTGATGGCCATGGTTGGATTTACTTTTGGGCCATCTTCCCCATCATGCTCTTCATGCATGACACCTATTTTTACTGGATGCACCGCATGATGCACCATAAACAGTTGTTCAAACTCTTTCACCTGATTCACCACAAGTCTACCAATCCATCCCCCTGGGCGGCCTATGCCTTCCACCCCTTGGAGGCACTCGTTGAAGCTGGCATCCTGGTTGTTTTCCTTTTTACCATCCCCATCCATAAATTTCATATCCTGATCTTTTTCTTTTTCATGATCGTCTACAATATTTACGGACATCTTGGCTGGGAGCTTTACCCAAAGAATTTTCATAAAACCTGGATAGGAAGATGGATCAATACTTCCGTTTGCCACAACCAGCACCACCAGTATTTCAAAGGCAATTACAGCCTTTATTTCTTGTTTTGGGACCGTTGGATGGGAACCCTGAGAGAGGATTATGATGCGCAGTTTGAAAAAGTAAAAGCCCAATGAAACCAAAAATTATTTATTGTTACGATGCCTATTGCGGATGGTGTTATGGCTTTAGTCCGGTGATCAAAGAACTTTGGCAGAAACACAGAGAGCAGTTCGATTTTGAAACGATTTCTGGTGGCATGATTCCTGTAGAAGCCACAAAACACATTGGTGCGATTGCAGAATATATCCAGGGTGCCTACCAAACAGTGGAACAGACAACCGGGGTGACATTTGGCAAGGATTACCTCTGGCATATATTCAATCCTGATGAGAGCGATTGGTTTCCTAATTCAGAAATGGCCGCCATTGCCATGGCTATTTTCAGGGAGATCTACCCAGAACGGACCATTGAATTTGCTTCGGACCTTCAATACGCCCTTTACGAAGAAGGGCGAGACCTTACAGACAAGGAAGCTTACCGCCATTTGCTGGAACAATACAATATCGACGCAGAAGTTTTTTATCAGAAACTGGGAAGTGAGGCCTACAAAGAGAAGGCCTATTATGACTTCAGCCTGATCAAACAGTTGCGGGTGAATGGCTTTCCCACTGTATTCCTTCAGCTTGACGATACCAAGCTCTACATGATTTCCAGAGGATTCAGCACACTAGAAGCTGTTGAGCAGCGAATGAACAAGATCCTCGCCGAAAACAATATTCAGTAAAATGGTCGTAACTTTGCCGCCATTAAACAGCGGAAATGGAATACAACAAACTCATCTCAGTTACAGGATTTTCAGGACTTTTTGAACTCGTAACCAGCAAGACTGACGGTGCTATCGTCCGTTCCCTGGAAGACAATACAACCAAATTTGTTTCAAGCAGGGTACACCAGTTCTCACACCTGGAATCAATTGAAGTGTATACCACGGATGAAAATGTAAACCTTGCGGATATATTCAAGGCAATGGATGCATCGGCAGAAGCCCTTCCTTCTGAAAAGGACAACAAGGCCGTAAAAAGCTATTTTGAAAAAGTATTCCCCTCCATGGATTTCGAAAGGGTCTACAGCAGCGACATGAAAAAGATGGTTCGTTGGTTTGGTGTCATCAAACAACAGAACATCGAAATCGTCCTCACCGAAATGGATGAGGAAGAAGAAGGCAACGAGGGTTAATCTCCTTCAAAAAACAAATACCATGCAATACAGCGCCGATATTCAGAAACTGAAGCACAGTTTCCTGCCCGAGCATTTCAGCCTGACAGACTGGGCTACCCTTGAGCCCTATTTTATTCAGCTGCGCGACAGGGAAATCAATTCCGGGCAAGACCTTGAACAGTGGCTCAAAGACATGAGTGAGATGGAAGCATTCATCAGCGAAGATGCTTGCTGGAGACAGGTGCGCATGACCTGCGATACAGAAAACAAGACCCTGGAAGAGGCTTTCAATTTCTTCTTCATGGAGATTCAGCCCAAGATCCAGCCCTATGCTGATATCCTCAACAAAAAACTGGTTGACTGCCCTTTTACAAAAGAGCTGGACCAGGAAAAATATTTCACCTACCTCCGTTCAGTAAAGAAAAGCATCGATCTTTTCCGCGAGGCCAATATCCCCTTGCAGGCTGAAGCAGCCGTATTGCAACAACAATATGGGACCATTGCAGGCAAGATGATGATCGAGCAGGATGGACAGGAATTCACTTTGCAACAAGCGGGAAAATTCCTTGAAAACGAAGACAGGAAGATCCGTGAAACGGTCTACAAAAAAATTGCCGAAAGAAGGCTGGTTGATAAAGAACCATTGAACGAACTGTTCAGCAAATTGGTGACCCTCAGGCACCAGGTGGCGATCAACGCCGGATTCAGCAATTACCGTGATTACAAATTCGCGGAGATGGGTCGATTCGATTATACCCCCGCTTCCTGCTTTCAATTTCATGAGGCAGTTAAAAAAGAAGTACTCCCCCTGGTAGACAAGATCTATCAGGAACAACAACAAAGGCTGGGCCTGGACAACATGCGCCCCTGGGATACAGAAGCAGAACCCGCTGGCATTGAGCCCCTGCGTCCATTCACAGATGGCCGGGACCTGCTCGATAAATCCATTAAATGTCTGGACGCACTGAATCCTTTTTTTGGCGACTGCCTCAGAAAGATGGACGAGCTTAATCACCTTGACCTTGACAGTAGAAAAGGCAAGGCACCCGGAGGATACAACATGCCGCTGGCAGAAAGCGGAGCGCCGTTCATCTTCATGAATGCCGCTTCTCAAATGTCTGACCTCACCACCATGGTACACGAAGGTGGTCATGCCATCCATTCGTTTTTGGCACATGAACTTGAGCTTACCGGCTTCAAAGAATATCCAACAGAAATGGCTGAAGTGGCCAGCATGTCCATGGAACTGTTCACCATGGACCACTGGGATGTTTTCTTCGATAACGAAGAAGACATGAAAAGGGCTAAGCGCCACCAGCTCGAAAGAGTGATCACGATTTTCCCCTGGATCGCTACCATCGACAAATTCCAGCACTGGGTTTATGAAAACCCAGGCCATACCATTGAAGAAAGAAAAGAAAACTGGCTGAGGATCTTGAATGAATTTGCCACCAGCGCTATTGACTACAGCGGACTGGAATCCTTCAGGTCTTACAACTGGCAGCGACAACTTCACCTGTTTGAAGTGCCGTTCTACTATATCGAATACGGAATTGCCCAATTGGGTGCCATTGGCATGTGGAAGCAGTACAGGGATAACCCGGAGAAAGCGCTTGAAAACTACATGAAGGGATTGAGCCTGGGTGGAACCAAGACGCTTCCTGCCCTGTATGCAGCGGCTGGAATTGAGTTTGATTTCTCTCCTGAAAAGATCAGCGAGTTGATGATCTTCGTCAAAAATGAATTGGAAAAACTTTAATGCCTACTACTTTTATGGTATGGCTAAAATTAGTGTGCTGATTTACTGCATGTTATCTTTGTGGTGCTACTAATCAGAGCCTTAACGAAATGTCCCGGTGTTTTTACATTGGGACTTTTTTTATTTGCAGGATTTGCAAATGCCATTCACCACCATGTTGATCTCTTTCATGGTATAACCCTTCGGTAAATTTACTGCAGGAATATTCACATCATCCAAACAAACTGTTTTACCACAATCATCACACTTGAAATGCACATGGTTGTCGTGATGATGACCGGTTGTGATGCAGGCTTCGTTGCAAAGCGCATACCTGATCATGTTATCCGTAGAAGGGATGTTGTGTATGATACCCTTTTCAAGAAATGTTTGAAGGGTTCTGTAAATGGTAACACGGTCGTATTGGTCGGCACATTTTGTTTCAATGTCTTGATGGGCCAGGGCATTGTCTGAGGCAAGAAAGATTTCAAGTATCCGCTTTCTGCTCGCCGTAACACTGAGCGCACTGTTCTTCAATATGTCTTCCACTTGCTTTTTCACCTTATTCCTTGATCAGGGTTTTGATATCCGTCATTAGTTGATCAACCTCTTCTTTTTTGATGCCGTCATAGACACCGCGTACACGACCCTGTCTGTCAACAAGGGTAAAAAACTGTGTATGCAGAAACTGCTCGTCGATGTTTTTGGTGCTGTTTTTGGGGTCATCCAGCAAATAGCTTTCGCGGGCAGTTTTGTAGAGGCTTTCCTTGCTTCCGGTAAGAAACCACCAGTTGGAAACTTCGGCACCCAAAGAATCTGCATAATGCCTCAACACTGGCAATGAGTCTGTATCTGGGTTGACCGTATGCGAAACAACCAAAAAATTGCTGTCCGTTTTGAATTTTTCGTAAATAGCCTTCATGTTCTTGTTCATCTTCGGACAAATGCCCTTGCAGGTGGTGAAAAAATACTCAGCAACATATACCCTGTTGCGGATATCTTTCTGTGAGGCCATGGCGCTGTCTTGTCGAAGGAATTCAAAAGGCTGCACTGTATTCAAGACCGGCAATTTCACCTCTTCAAAATCCGTGTACTTTATCATGGCATAATAAAATCCGCCCAGGAGCAAACCAAAAAATACCAGATAACTCATCGCCTTTTTACTCATAATCATTTATTGAAACAAAATTACGCTTGTCATTCCAATTATACCAACGATTAAGAATGCAACTTTGTTGCAAAAGTATTAATTTTGTCGCCCCACCATGATAAAGATTAACTATGATGCCCTTGGAATTGCCGCTTCGGTAGCTTGTGCTATCCATTGTGCGCTTTTGCCGCTGGTATTAACCAGTCTTCCGGTGCTGGGCATCAATATCATCAACAATATTTGGTTTGAGGTTTTCATGATCCTGCTGGCTGCTGCCATTGGAAGCTATTCGCTGACCCATGGTTACAGAAAACACCATCACCACAAGCAGGCCCTCTTTATTTTTGGCCTCGGAATCCTGATGCTGATCCTGAAACAGCTTTTTCATGCTTATCAAATTTGGTTTCTGATCCCCGCCATGCTCTTGATCGTATCCGCCCACTACATCAATTACCGCCAATGCAGAAGGGCGGACAACTGTCATGCAGATGACTGCAAACACTGATCTTGCGGATAAACGCAATGCATCAATTCAGAAATGAATCAGTAAATTGTACCCATAAAAAATTAAGGCATGACATCAAGAAGGGGTTTCATTCAGCAAATGGCATGGGTTGCCGCAGGTTCATTTTTTATCAATGATGCGCTGGCAATCGGAGGTGTAAAAGATAAAAAAATTGGTGTTCAGCTCTATACAGTTCGGGATGACATGGCCAAAGACCCCAAGGGAACACTCAAGAAAATTGCTGCCATGGGATTTGGCGAAGTAGAGAACTTCGGATACAACGGCAAGTTCTTTGGGATGGAAGCTTCAGAATACAAAAAAGTTTTGGATGAGTGTGGCCTCGTTGCACCATCTGGTCATTATCTCTATGGCAATTTCGGCAACAAGCAAAACCCTGGAACCGTTTTATTTGGATGGGACAAAGCAGTGGCCGATGCCAAAGCCATTGGACAAACCTATATGGCGATTGCCTTCCTGATGCCAGAGGAAAGAACCTCCATTGCTGACTACAAAAAAATTGCCGCAGACCTGAACAAGGCTGGCGCCATCTGTAAAAAAGCAGGCATTCAGCTCTGCTACCACAACCATGATTTTGAATTCCAGGAACTGGACGGACAGATTCCTTTTGACATCCTGGCCAATGAAACCGACCCGGGCCTGGTTAAATTCGAACTGGACCTGTTCTGGGTTTCAAAGGCTGGTAAGGACCCCATTGCATTGTTCAAACAGTACAAGGGGAGGGTTGCGCTCTGGCATGTCAAAGACATGGACAATACGCCCAATAAGAACTTTACCGAAGTGGGAAGTGGTGTCATTGATTATGCAAGGATTTTCAAACACGCTAAAACAGCTGGCATGAAACATTTCTTTGTTGAGCAGGATGTTTGCCCTGGGGCACCACTAGACAGCATCCGTAAAAGCATTGGCCATGTTCAATCAAGCCTCCTGAAAAACCTCTAAGGATGAAAACATTCAATTATATTTTCGCAGGACTTTTTGTAGTTTTTGCATTGTTGCAAATCAATGATCCTGATCCTTATTTGTGGATTCCTATTTATGGGTATGTTGCCCTTGTTTGTTTTCTTGATGCAAGAGGTAAGTATGATGCCTTCGCCCATATCGGTACCCTGATTTTTTGTTTTTTCTTTGGACTGAAGTTATTGCTGGCAAGAGATGGCGTGATGTCCTGGTTCAATGAACATGAGGCGGAAAGCCTTGTCCAGGGCATGAAAGCAACTAAGCCCTGGATAGAGCAATCAAGAGAATTCGGCGGTCTGCTGATCATTTCAATTGTCACCACCATCAACATGGTCAAGAATAAAAAAAACCGGAGCTGATTCAACTCCGGTTTTTTTATAGCGATGCAAGCATTATTTTTTAGGCATGAGCTTCATCGAAATGATGGCCAACCTGTTGGTTTCTTTTATGTCCATGCGCTCAACTTTCATGTAGAGTTTTCTGTCGCCAGGCACTACGTTTTGCAACTGAAGTTCTTTTGTGCTGAACATGGTACTTGAATGGTTTTCCAGTTTGAGCGATGCAATCTTTGGTCCATTGGGACTATCTTGGTGCAGGCTGATCTGGTAGCCCTTCATCAACTGAGCAGGAATACCATACCCAAACTCAATGGTGCCAATGCTTTCCAAATCAATGTTGGAAAACTCTAACCATCCATTGTTCCCCTGGCTGATGTTCAGGAATGCAGCACGGTGTTTGTTCCAGTCCTTGATTTCAACCCTCAGGTTTCCGCTGTTGCTTGGCATGTTAACCAGGGCGCTTTTGAGTGAAACAGAACCCATTGCGCTCAGCGGCTTGATACCTGCACCACCCCTGTCGGTATAAGTGGCTGTGATTAACATCAGGTTTCCTGTACCCATGTCATTTTCTGACGGTGTAATGTTTCCTTTGGAAGGCAGGGATGGCGCCTCTTTCTTGTTCAGGCTCAATACCCAATCAACAATCATTCCTGCTTCTTCTGGTTTCAGGTCTGGATGGGCGGCCATGGCCACTTCGCCCCAAACACCGCTTCCGCCTTTGATGATTTTATTGGTGAGGTAGGCCCTTGCCTTGCTATCTCCTTCATATTTCTCAGCCACCATTTTATAGGCTGGTCCTACTGATTTCTCAGCCTCCTTGTGGCAGGCCTTACAGTCCAGGGTTGCTGCCAGGTTCTTTCCTTCCATGATGGCGGTCATTACCTGGTGCCCAACCACCTGTGCCTTGTCTGGCCCGTTCAGGTAATCGACTTTTACATAAATCGATTTCTTGTCAACGTTTCCTTTTTCTATCGTGCCGTCTTCCTTGTCCTTCACGTTGACAGTATAAGGTACTGCTTGACCAGGAAAATAAAATTTGTTGCCTGCATCCAGTTTTACACTCACTTCAGGTGCTTCGTTTCCAGCATACACCTTTACCACCTCACTCCTGGTGACACCACCTTTGGGATCTTTCACTTCAACATAGATGGCATACTCGCCGGCTTTGGTGAAGGTAAATGAGGCATTGGGGGTGGTTGCTGGCGGACGAACGGAGGCACCAAAATGCCATACATAACTCAGGGCATCATTGTCTGCATCGACTGAACCAAGTGCATCGACCTTAACGGTAAATGGAATGCTGCCTGAAAGTTTGGGCACATTGATTTTTGCTTTCGGAGCCCTGTTGCCTCCATTGTAATCGATTCTTGAAAGGGCTGCATCAGGATTTTTGCTGAACCATCCTGAACCGTATTCAAGCACGTAGAGCCTACCGTCTGGGCCCAACTCAACATCAATCGGGCTTTTGAACTTTGTGGATTCCATGAAGGGTTCCATTTGCTGATAATTGCCTGCAGCATCCATGCTCACCATTTTCATCCAACCCCTGATCCATTCGTAGAACAAAAGTTTTCCGTTGAAATAGTCCGGATACCTTGTGGCCTTGGGATAGAACTCAGCATGATAAACCGGCCCCGCCATGGCATTTCTTCCTCCGGTACCCACTTCTGGAAATTCAGGAGAAGCCGCATATGGATACCAGATGAATGCAGGACTTACCGGAGGCAGCTGCTGCAAACCAGTATTGTTCTTGGAAAGGTTCATGGGTTTTTGGGGGTCGAAGAATTCGCCCACCTCACCGGTTTCATAGTTGAACTGGCGATAAGGATAGTTGTTGCCAATGAACATGGGATAGCCAAAATAACCCGCCTTGCGGGCCTGGTTCAACTCATCATAACCCCTGGGACCCTTTTCTTCGGGTTTGTCGTTGCCGGCATCAGGACCAACATCACCCCAATACAAAAAACCTGTTTTTCTGTCAACCGAAATCCTGTAAGGATTCCTGGTTCCCATTGCATAAATTTCAGGCCTCGTCTTGGGTGTGCCCGGAGGAAAAAGATTTCCTTCAGGAATAGAATAAGAGGCATCTGGGTTAACCTTGATGCGCAACACTTTTCCCCTCAAATCATTGGTATTGCTTGATCCCCTTCTGCCATCATATTGCTCAAATCCTTCCCTGTTGTCTATGGCGCCAAAACCATCCAGGATGTATTTTGAATTCGGCTGGTTGAATGGTGTTGTGTTGTCGCCGGTAGAAATAAACAGGTTTCCATCAGGTCCGAAAGTGAGTGAGCCACCTGTATGGCAACAGATCTTTCTTTGGGAAGCAACATCCAATACTTTTTTCTCACTCTTGAGATCGAGCTTGCCATCCTTGAAAACGAAACGGGACAACCGGTTGGCGGCAGTATCGTTGGTGGCATAGAACATGTAGATATAGTTGTTTTTCGCAAAGTCAGGATCGGCAGTGATGCCAATAAGTCCCTCTTCTGCATTGACCCCCTGCACTCCAGACTTGGAATACAAATCAAATTTAGCAACCTGTGTTACCTTCTTGGTGGCATTGCTGTAGTGCATTACCTCACCTTTTCTTTGTGTGACGAGGATATCAAAATTCGGAAGGATGGCCATTTCGGTGGGCTCATCAAAAACACCACCAGCCAATACATTCTTGGTAAAGCGGTCTTCATCCGGAACCAGCATAGACTTTGTCTTGCTGTAATCTTTCTTCACATTAGTGCCGATGGCATACTTGATACCTCCCAGGATATGCTTGAGGAAAAGTGGATCTGCAAAAGATTCATTGGTATGACCAAACTCAGTGTAGAAGGCCCTTCCGCCATCATAATCGTGGTACCATGCCATGGGGTGGCTGTCTCCATTTTGACCGCCTTCATAGGATTTCTCATCGATGCTGATCAGGATATTGACTTCTTTGCCCGGTACCACCTTGAAGTTGTACCACTCATCAAAACGTTCCCAAATCGCAGGAAGATGTGATGTGCTGATATGGGTCCGGTCATGTACAATCAGTTTTGCATTCTGTTGTTTGGGATGGCTCTTGAAATAGGCACCAACCAATTTCCCATACCAGGGCCAATTGTACTCACAATCGCTGGCTGCATGAATTCCCATGTATCCACCACCCGATTGGATGAACCTTTCAAAAACAGCCTGCTGTTTTGGATTGAGTGCATCACCGGTTGAGTTCAGGAAGATCACTGCCTGGTATTTTTTGAGGTTCTCTTCCTTGAATGCTTCTGCGTCTTCAGTAGTGTCAACCGCAAATCCATTTTCTTTTCCCAATTGCATGATGGCTGTTTTTCCAACCCCGATGGATCCGTGCCTGAACCCTGCGGTTTTTGAAAATACCAATACCCTGGATTGCGCATTGGCAAACATGGAAAAACAGATGCTGAATAAAAACAACAATTGGACTCTTCTCATAATGGTCAAGTTATAAAGTATATATATGAAGTATAAATTTAACGATTAATCCGGCGAAATAAAAAACGCCGCATTGTTCATGCGGCGCTTAGGATAAATTGATAAATGCGGTGTTAAAGTTGTTTGATCTTGATGTTCTTGAACCATACCGGATTGCCGTGGTCCTGCAAAGAAATTTTTCCTTTGCTGTACTTGGCGAAACCGGGCCAGGTCTTGAACTTGGATCCCTGCACCAGTTGATTAAATGCATCATCGCCAACCACTGTAGTTACAACGATTTCACCATTAAGCTTCAGGGTCAGGGCTTTGTTTACATAAATGATCTCTGCGTGGTTCCACTCCATGGCTGGTTTCGCTGTTTCCCTGTTGCACTTGATCAGGTCATACAAATCACCAGCGCGGTGCCTTGGATTTTTGGCATCACCTGCTTTTTCATTATCCAGTACCTGCATTTCCATTCCTGTGTTATATGACTTCTTGAACTGCGGCTCCTCTTTCACACCAAATATGATTCCGCTGTTTCCACCTTCGGAAATCTTCCATTCCAAACTGAGGTGGTAGTTTTCATACTCCAGGTCTGTTGTAAGGTCTCCACCCTTTTTTACTTTAGGATTTTTTTCTGTGTCTACATCAAAGAAAAGAATGCCATCCATCACCTTCCACGACTCACCAGTTCCTTCGTTGTTGTAAATATGCCATCCGTTCTTGGTCTTTCCGTCAAAAAGCTTTTTCCAGCCTTTTTTGCCATTGTTTTCCGGCTTGGGTCCGTCAGTAGTTGGTGTTGCTGAAAGCAACAGGGCAGCACAAGCAATCGTTAAAAGGGATTTCATTGTTGTTATTTTTTCATTGATAAGATATACTCTACCATTGCTGAGGCATCATCAACACTCAGGTTGGGATGACCTGCCATGGGGATTTCTCCCCAGTTTCCCTGACCACCTTGCATTACTTTATCTGCCAGCATTTTTATGTTTTTGGCATTGTTCTCATATTTCTTGGCCACATCCTGGTAGGCGGGTCCAATCAATTTTGCATCATCCTTGTGACAGGTACGGCAATCTGAACCTGCAATCAGGGCCTTGCCATCTTTTTTTGCTACAGCTTTCGGCTCTTCTTTAGCAGGCTCTTCGGCTTTCGCTGTCGTTTCTTCCATTACAGGAGCTGAAGTCTCTTCAGTTGTTGCATTGCTGATGGGCTTCGTTTCCGTTTTTTCTTCTCCTCCACCACAGGCATAAATCCCTGCAGCAATTACCATTGTGAACAGTACCTTTTTCATTGTTTGTTGTTGTTTTGTTATCATGAAATTGATCAAATGCCTAAAATTTTCTTGTTGAATTCCTCGTTGCTGCCGGTTCCTGCAAAATCATCAAATGCTTTTTCTGTAACCCTGATGATCTTGTCTTTGATGAATACCGCACCTTCTTTTGCCCCATCCTCTGGATGTTTGATGGCACATTCCCACTCCATCACCGCCCATCCGCTGTAATCGTATGCGGTGAGTTTGCTGAAGATGGCAGAAAAATCAACCTGTCCATCGCCCAAAGAGCGGAACCTTCCCGCACGATCCACCCAATTCTGGTAACCGCCATACACACCCTGTTTTCCGGAAGGATTGAATTCTGCATCCTTCACATGGAACATTTTGATGCGCTCATGGTAATGGTCGATATAGCTGAGATAATCAAGACACTGTAATACGAAATGGCTTGGATCATAAAGAAGACAAGCCCTTTTGTGGTTGTTGGTTTTTTCCAGGAACATCTCATATGAAATGCCATCATGCAGGTCTTCACCGGGATGAATTTCGTAACAGAGGTCAACCCCGTTCTCATCAAAAACATCCAGGATGGGTGTCCATCTTTTGGCCAATTCAGTAAATCCTGTTTCTACCAACCCTGCGGGCCTTTGTGGCCAGGGGTAAACGGTATGCCAAAGCAGGGCGCCACTGAAAGTGGCATGGGCATTCAATCCCAGATTGGCCGATGCCTTGGCCGCGTATTTGAGTTGTTCAACGGCCCAAGCTGTTCTGGCCTTGCTGTTGCCGCGTACATTTTCAGGAGCAAAACCATCAAAAAGTTCGTCATAGGCAGGATGACTAGCCACCAACTGACCCTGTAAATGGGTTGACAATTCAGTAATCTGCAGGCCTGCTGCCTCCACAATTCCTTTCACCTCATCGGCATAGGTCTTGCTTTCAGCAGCTTTCTGCAAATCGATGCACCTTGGATCCCAGGTGGGAATTTGAACACCCACAAAACCCAGGTCAGCCGCCCATTTGCAGATGGTTGACAGGTCGTTGAAGGGGGCCTTGTCTCCCATGAACTGGGCAAGGAATATTCCGGGACCTTTTATCGTTTTCATTCTCTTGATTTAAATTATACCGTGTGTGGAGTCCATTTTGCTGATGACTGTGATGAAAGCACCACGTTGTCAATAAAGGCCATTCCGCGGATACCATCCTCAACGCCAGGGAAATCAAGCATTTCAGCCGTTGGTGTGGTTCCATCGATATGCGCTCCCAGGGTCAATGAAAAATTCCTGTAAATGTTGGCAAAGGCCTCTAGATAACCCTCCGGATGTCCTCCCGGGGTCCTGGAATTATGGATCGCAAAAGAGGAAAGCCTGTCAGCATAATTGCCACCAGCCCTGTAGATCTGTGTGGGTTGGTCCAGCCATTTGACCAGCATGGTATTGGGCTCATGTTGCGCCCATTCGATGCCGCCTTTTTCACCATATACCCTGATCTTGAGTGCATTCTCTTCTCCGGCTGCCACCTGAGAGGCCATCAATGCGCCGGCTCCTCCATTCTCAAACTTGAGCAAGACATTGCCATCATCATCCAGCATCCTGCCTTCCACCATCACATTGAGGTCTGCGCAGATCTGGGTGATCTTCAAGCCTGTAATGTATTCTGCCAGATGTGCTGCGTGTGTTCCAATGTCTCCCATGCAACCGCTTTTACCACTGCGTTTGGGGTCTGTGCGCCATGCCGCCTGGGCATTGCCTTCGCGCTCTGTGAGCTTGCTCAGCCATCCTTGTGGATATTCCACCCAAACCTTGCGAATATTGCCCAGCTTGCCTTCCTTTACCATTTGCTTCGCCTGCTTAACCAGCGGATATCCTGAATAAGTATGGGTAAGGCAAAGGATGCGACCGGTTGCCTCCTGTATGCGTTTCAACTCAAGGGCCTCATCCAAAGTAAATGCAATGGGCTTTTCGATGACTACATGAAAACCATGCTCCATCGCCATCTTGGCCGGAGCGAAATGGGCGAAATTGGGTGTAACGATGGTCACAAAATCCATGCGCTTGTCTGCCGGCAACTGGCTTTCTTTGGTAATCATTTCCTCAAACGTGAGGTAAATCCTGTCTTCAGCCAAAAAAAGCGACTCGCCAGAATCTTTGGCAATCTCAGGGTTGATGCTCAATGCGCCACAGACCAATTCAATGAGTCCGTCCATTCCAGCTGCATGGCGATGTATGGCTCCGATGAAAGCATCCTTGCCACCGCCAACCATACCCATTCTTAGTTTTCTGTTCATGTTGGTTGATTGAAAAATATCAATAAAAATGAGCTTTAAAAATAATCAATTTAGCGCTACAATGCTTCAATATTTGATGTTGTTTGAAAGAAATCATTTCCCCCCTTTATGATCACTGTGTTAAAACAAAAAAGAGGGGACAATTGCCCCCTCTTTGAAGATTATAGAATGGTTGGTTAAGCTTTTTGTGTCTTCTTGGAGTAAATGTACAAACCAACAAAGGCAACAATGAGGATTGCGGGGAACAGGAGCATGTTGGAAAGGGTAGACTGTCCTGCAGCAAGGTCTGCAGCATCACCCACCAATCCACTTGCCTCAGCTACAGTCTTGTTTTTTTGGATCCATCCACCAATCACAGGCTGGAACATGGAAGAAGAGAACATTCCGATGCCGCCCATGATGGAAAGACCAAGGGCGCCAGTTTGTGGAAGCGACTCAGCAATAAAGCCGAGCATGTTGGGCCAGAAATAACAGATGCCCAATGCATATACAACTGCTGCAACATACAATGCCGCGCCACTCATGGTGCTCAACATATAAATACCAATAACGGCGAAAATCGCAGAACCAAGAAGGACGCCAACAGTATTCAATTTGTGGATCAATGGTCCGGCAAAGTACCTTCCCACGGCCATCAAACCGGTAACCAATGCCAGGATCAACATTGGGCTTGCACCTGCTTTGGCAAGGATGGGTCCAACCCACTGTTGAGGGCCAAATTCAGATATCGCAGTCAGGGCCATACAAGCAGCCATGAACAAATAAAGTGGATTCAACATGGCCTTGAAATTGGCAACCGGAGAACTTGCTTCAGCCTTGGGCTGAGGAAAACTTTGGCCCCAGAACATGATGGCATAAATAACGGTAGGAATCAAGATCACCCAAATCTGTGCTTGCCAAGGAAGGCTTGCATCGGTCATGAACTTTGAAATCAGCGAACCCAAAACAATTCCACCAGGGAACCACATGTGAAAACGGTTCATCTTGCTGCTGAACTCATTACCCGTATATGCATCTGCAATCATGGGATTACATGCTGCTTCGGTACAACCATTACCAATACCGATCAACAAAGTTGAAATCAACAATACATTGTAGCTGCTGGCATAAATGGTGGTCAGGATACCAATGGCATGTGCAATGAATGCGACCTGCATGATCAGCTTAGGACCAATTTTGGCATAAAAAATTCCTCCGAGGATCATGGAAATCGGAAATCCAAGGAACCACATGGAGTTGATTGTACCAAGCTGAACAGTATCCAGCGACAACTCCGTTCCAAGCTGGGTAAGGATTCCCGCACGAATACTGAATGAGAACGCTGTTGTGATAAGCGCAAAGCAACTTGCCAGAAAAAGGCGGTTTGCATTGATGGGCTGGGTCATTGTAAATTAGATTTGGTTAAGGGTTTAAAAAAATTTCCGCTTCAAGCTAATTAATCTTGCAGAGCTTGCCAAGATTTGATTTATATTTTTTGATCTTTTTTAATTTGTTCAATAGATTTTCGACAATTAACTTAATCATATTTCAAGTGATTTGCTACATTTATCCTATCAACCAAGCCTAAAAAACACCTCAAATAGCTGTTCAATGAAAACGTTTACGTTCAATCTCGACTTTATCGAGGATCTCTACTCCTATGGTCTTGTGTTCGCTGCCGGAGAATTGTTTCAATTCATGTCTGATGAATTAAAAAAGGGGAATGCGGTAATATTGGTGAGATCTGCCAAAAACAACCAACCCGAAACAAGCCAAACCATCATGGATAAAACAGCGCTGGACAAGATTCATGCCGCCATAAGAAACAGCCTACATCCACATTGAACAACCTCCTACCTCATGATTTTTATCAGTATTCTGATTCCAGGTATATTTTAACACTTACAGCGCATCGGTATAAATACCTAATTTGTTTAACTATTGTTGGTGTTGGTTTAAAAGTGTTGCAGCTGTCAATACTTTCACAGGACAAACACCAACCATGTCTACCATCATACTTGACCTCAATTCTATTGAAAGACTTGTTGAATACAAGCAAACCGCAGTCATCAACTCTATTTTTGACTATATTTCTTCAGAAATAAAAAGGGGGAATCCTGTGTTGTTTGAAAGAAAACAGGAGAATGTGTTTCCCAGCAATATCTTTCACAACCAACAGGAACTGACTTCATTTTATGACGATTTTTTAGAAGAAAAAAAGCCCTTCTTTTTTCAACCCCTGCATGCATAAACAATATTTGGGCAACTGAATTGCTTGAATCTGAATTGTTTCATTATTTTTAAGGATGAGTACTCCAACCCGAAGGACGGCCATCAAGAATCTTATGCTGGGAACAATCGCAGCAAGCGGCATCAGTGCTGAATCTTTGGCAAATCCCATCACAAAAACTGAAACAATGGACAGCGGAAAGAAATTGAAAGGAAACATCAACCACTCCGCTTGCCGCTGGTGCTATTCATCCATTCCTTTTGAAGAGTTCTGTCAATCTGCCAAAAAAATCGGATTGGTGGGCATCGACCTGGTAGGGCCAAAAGATTGGGGCATGTTGAAAAAATACGACCTGGTATCGACCATGTGCAATGGCGCAGAAATCAACCTGAACGATGGGTTTAACGACAAGAAGTTTCACGAAAAGCTTGTCAAGAACTATACTGAAATGATTCCTTTGGTTGCCAAAGCCGGCTATAAAAACCTCATCTGTTTCTCCGGTCAACGCCGCGGAAAAGATTCCGAAACGGGCCTGAACAACTGCGTTGAAGGATTGAAACAGATTACCGGCATCGCAGAAAAGCATGGTGTTGTATTGGTGATGGAGCTATTGAACTCCAAAATCAACCACAAGGACTACCAGTGCGACAGAAGCGATTGGGGTGTTGAGCTCTGCAAACGCGTCGGTTCAGAAAACTTCAAATTGCTTTATGACATCTACCACATGCAAATCGATGAGGGCGATGTGATCAACACGATCAAAAAGCACCACCAATATTTTGCACATTATCATACTGGTGGCGTACCCGGTCGAAACGAAATCAATGAAACGCAGGAACTGAATTATCCTGCCATCATGAAAGCCATTGTTGACACTGGATACAAGGGCTATGTGGCCCAGGAATTCATTCCCACCTGGGATGATAAAATTGCTGCACTGAAACAGGGTGTGCAGATTTGTGATGTTTAGTATCCTAGTTTGATCATACAGCCGACAACATTGCTAAGATTTTTTTGTTAACTTGAAAGCTCTCAAGATTTTTTATCCATGGCTGAACGCTTTGATTTTGACGCAATCGTAATTGGCTCCGGCATATCCGGAGGCTGGGCAGCCAAGGAATTGTGCGAGCGCGGGCTAAAAACCATTGTCCTTGAAAGGGGTACCATGGTGGAACACATCAAGGATTATCCTACGGCCAACAAAAATCCCTGGGAGTTTCCACACCGGAACAGCCTGACGGAAGAAGAAAAGAAAATATACACGGTGCAGTCTCGTCATTATTCGATTGGCGAAGACAACAAGCATTTTTATGTCAAGGACATTGAAAATCCTTACGAGGAAAAACAACGCTATGATTGGGTGAGGGCAGATGTGTTTGGAGGAAGATCATTGCTTTGGGGAAGAATTTCTGTGCGTTGGAGTGATGTGGATTTCAGCGCCAACCTGAAAGACGGTCATGGCGTGGATTGGCCCATCCGCTACAAGGATATCGCACCCTGGTATGATTATGCTGAGAAGTTTATTGGTGTGAACGGCAGCAGGGAAGGGCTTCCCATCCTTCCAGATGGTATTTTTCAACCGGCTTTTGAAATGAACTGTGCAGAGAAACACGTCAAGCAAAAAATTGAAAGCCGGTTTCCCGGAATTAAAATAATCAATACCCGATCAGCCAATATCACCCAACCGCTGGACGGAAGGTCTGCCTGTCAAAGCAGAAACCTCTGTCACCGCGGATGTCCATTTGGGGCTTATTTCAGCACACAGTCTTCAACACTTCCTGCGGCAGCCAAAACCGGCAACCTGACCATCCGAACAGGAGCAGTTGTAAACCGCATTTTGTACGATGAGAAATCCGGCAGGGCCTCTGGGGTTGAAGTCATCGACAGGGAAACCCTCAAGACCTATGTCTATACGGCCAAGATCATCTTCCTCAATGCATCAACCCTTGCCACGGCATATATCCTGCTGAACTCCACCAGCAACCGTTTTCAAAACGGCATGGGCAATGATTACGATATTGTTGGCCGCCACCTAATGGACCACCACAAGGGTTCATATACCACTGCTGAAATTGAGGGCTTTGAAGACAAATACACTTATGGTAAAAGACCAACGGGTATCTATGTGCCCCGTTTCAAGAACATTGACAAGCAAGAGCCCAACTTCATCAGGGGTTATTATTACCAGGGCTCCGCATCAAGGGAAAAGGGCAGCCGCAGTGATTTAATTGGCGAAGGCCTCAAATCCATCGCAACCGAACCCGGAAAATGGAAAATCAACCTGGGTTATTATGGTGAAACCCTTCCTTACGCAGAAAACCGCATCACGCTCAACCACAACATCAAGGATATTTACGGCCGCCCAGGGATGACCATTGATTGCTCTTTCAAAGACAATGAAAAAGCCATCTTCAAAGACGCATCAGAAACAATGAAGGCGATGTTTGAGGAAATCGGGTTGAAAAATGTAAAACAAACCGGAACCATGTCGTTTCCTGGCAATGCCAACCACGAAATGGGCACAGCCAGAATGGGGCATGATGAAAAAACATCCGTCCTGAACAAGTGGAACCAGCTGCATGCAGTGAAGAACCTTTTTATCACAGACGGATCGAGCATGGCCTCTAGCGCTTGCATCAACCCTTCGCTCACGTATATGGCACTTACTGCAAGAGCGGTGGATTATGCGGTCAAGGAAATGAAAAAAGGGAATATTTAAACTGTTTAACAGCCACATCAATTAATGTATTCACTGGGACGATTGTAAACCCCATCAACCATCTCTATCCGAGCCTTATTTCTTTTTGGTTTATCTTTGCAACATGCTAAAAAGCACACTTCTTAAGGCCGCAAATGCAGCCGGACTCCTCATCAAAGAAAGAATCAACTCAAAGTTCACTGTAGCTGTAAAAGATGGCCCCAACGACCTTGTAACAGAAGTCGACAAAGCCTCCGAGGCCCTGATCATGCAGATCGTCCGCGAGGAATTTCCTGACCATTTTATCCTCAGTGAAGAAATCGGTGAAGTAAAGATGGATTCTGCTTACAAGTGGATCATCGACCCCATCGATGGAACCATCAATTTTGCCAATGGGATTCCGCTTTGCTGCGTTAGCATTGGCTTAGAAAAAGATGGAGAAATGATCATGGGGGCTGTGTACAATGCGATGATGAATGAGTTCTTTTTCTGTGAAAAAGGACAGGGTGCTTTCCTCAATGATCAAAGACTTCGCGTCAGCGAAAAAGACAGCGTAAGGCATTCATGTCTTGTTACCGGATTTCCCTACGTCTACCTGGACATGGAAAATGGCCCATTAGAGGTTTTTGGCAGGTTGATCAGAGAAGGCGTTCCCGTCAGAAGACTCGGCTCCGCTGCGATTGACCTCTGCTGGGTGGCAGCTGGACGGCTCGACGGATTCTATGAACACAAGCTCATGCCTTGGGACAGCGCCGCCGGATATTTAATGGTGGAAGAAGCTGGCGGAAAGGTTACCGATTTCAATGGCGATAAATATTCGCCCTATCAACACCGCATCGTTGCAACAAATGGAAAGATCCACGATGAACTGATTCACTGGATTCACAACACACATCAATAAAAGCATATGTCAAGAACTGAAATAAAAGATTATGGTGAATTCGGATTGATCCATCACCTCACAAAAAATATAGAACTGCAAAACGCATCATCCATTCTTGGTGTGGGTGATGATGCCGCTGTTATCGACCATTTTGGAAAACAGACTGTTATTACAACAGACCTTTTGGTAGAAGGTGTGCATTTCGACCTGGCCTACACGCCGCTCAAACACCTGGGTTACAAATCCGTGATCGTCAACCTGAGCGATATCTACGCGATGAATGCCACGCCAACACAAATCACGTTGAGCATCGGGCTCAGCAGTCGCTTTAGTGTTGAAGCCATTGAAGAATTTTACGAAGGTGTTTATGCCGCTTGCGAAGAGCATGGCGTAGACCTCGTTGGTGGCGATACCTCTTCTTCACAGAAGGGATTTATTATATCTGTTACCGCCATCGGAGAAGTGGTGGCGGACAAGGTGGTGAAAAGATCTACCGCACAAAAAGGCGACCTGATCTGTGTTTCAGGGGATCTTGGAGGCGCCTATCTTGGTCTTCTTTTTCTGGAGAGGGAAAAGAAAATATTTCTTGAAAGCCCGGGTGTACAGCCAGACCTCGAAAACGAAACGTATGTGATCGGACGTTTGCTCAAGCCCAAGGCAAGGAAAGACATTTTCGAATTTTTGGAGGAGAAGGAAATTCTTCCGACATCCATGATGGACATCAGCGATGGCCTCAGTTCTGAACTGCTCCATATCTGTGAAAAAAGTGGCGTAGGCTGTATTATTTATGAAGAAAAGCTTCCCATTGCAGAAGATGCGAGAATGGCTGCATACAAATTTGAAATAGACCCTACCGCATGTGCCCTCAGCGGAGGCGAAGATTATGAACTGGTCTTCACCATCAAACAAGACGATTACGAAAAGCTCACCCTCAACGAGCAGATCAGTGTAATTGGTTACGTTACCGATGCCGAAGAAGGTGCAAAATTCAAGAGCAAAGGTGGCAACACTTACGATGTTACTGCACAGGGGTGGAATGCGTTTAAGCAGTAACATAAATAGTATTTTTTAAATGCTGATTTAGTTAAAATCAACCTATTGGGGCAGGAATCCCTCATGGATTCTTGATGATTTTCTTTTATCTGTTGGTTTTTTCCTCTTTTCGCGTGAATCACCAATGATTTTCTTTGTCATGACGATAAAGTATTTCATTATTGATTAAATTTGCAACTGAATATCAGTTGCTCATTTCCATGAGTAAAAAAGAAAAACTGCTGAAAAGGTTTCTCACAGTCCCAAGCGACCTTACCTGGAATGAATTGGTTTTGGTGCTTGCACACCTGGGATATCATCAGTTGTCAAATGGTATAACCGGAGGCTCAAGAAGAAGATTTATAGATGAATGCGGAGAGGTAATTTCATTTCACGAACCGCATCCTAGAAAGATTGTGAAAAAATATGTCATACTGCAGATCATAGGACATTGTAAAAACAAAATAAAAAACCATGAGTAGTCTATTCAAATATGGCGATTATCTAGGTACGGTTCAATTCAGTGCCGAAGACGAAACATTTTATGGAAAAATTTTGGGTATTGATGATTTAATCAGCTTTGAAGGGAGCTCTGTAAGAGAGTTGAAAAAAGCATTCAAGGAATCAGTGAATGATTATATTGATATATGTCATAACCAAGGAAGATCTCCGCATAAAACCTATAAAGGAACATTCAACGTAAGAATACCAGTTGATCTGCATAAAAAAGCAGCATCTGTTGCTGAGGAAAAAGGTATTTCTTTGAATGAGTTGGTGAGACTAGGTTTGGAGAAAGTAGTAAGATAAGTCCAGCAGTCTAAAGCAAATTATACCTGAAAAAGCTGAAGTCATCCTCCTGCCATCAGGCCATTTTTTCTTACCTTAACCCACATGACAAAAACCATTTGGGTGCTGCTGTTCATCTGCGGCTTAACCCTTCAAACAACCGCCCAGGAAAAACAACACAACCTGCAATTTGACACACTGGCAAAGCGCTGGGACGAAGCACTGCCCATCGGCAATGGCATGCTGGGCGCATTGATTTGGGAGAAAAATGGAAACCTGCGCATTTCGTTAGACAGGGCAGACCTTTGGGACGAGAGGCCGATGAAAGGCCTGCACCGCGATGAATTCAGCTTCAAGTGGGTACAAGAACAGGTTGCCAAAAAACAATACGATACGGTTCAAAAGCTGTTTGATCATCCTTACGACAGGGAGCCAGCCCCTTCGAAAATTCCTGGCGCAGCCATCGAGGTGCCCATCAATACCTGGGGACCACAATCCTCTGCAACCGTCGACCTCAAAACTGCCACTTCCGTCGTGTCCTGGAAAAATGGAACCATTCTCAGGAGCTTTGTTCACGCAACATCACCCATTGGTTGGTTCAGGTTTGAAAACACTCCAGAAGGATTTGACATCAACCTTGTTGCTCCCCAGTACAATGGTACAGTGAAAAATGCTGGTGATCCGGTAAAGGGTGATGACTTGTCGAGACTGGGATACAAACAGGGGGTTATCAAAAAAACGAACAATAGCATCTCCTATCAACAAGAGGGTTGGGGTGGCTTCCGCTATACCGTTAGCCTTGAATGGAAGCGGGTGGATGCAAAAACCATCGAAGGGGTCTGGACCATTTCAAGCTCAAATGAAAAGTTCAAGCTTCCTCAGCCAGACAGCATCCTGTTGAAAAATCACCTTTCCGCCGGATTGGGCAAAGACCATGCAACGCATATTCGTTGGTGGGCCAATTATTGGAGCAAATCCGCCATTCAGGTGCCGGATCCACTGATTGAAAAACAATGGTACTGGGAACAATACAAATTTGGATCGGCTGCGCGAAAAGATGCTCCACCCATTTCCCTTCAGGCCATCTGGACTGCAGACAATGGAAGAATTCCACCATGGAAAGGTGACTATCACCACGACCTCAATACAGAACTTAGCTACTGGCCGGCCTATAGCGCAAACCATCTTGAAGAAGGCATGGCCTACCTGGATCACCTAGACCAAAACAAGGAAAACTAT
>CALPWM020000006.1 GCA_943327275.2 Chitinophaga pinensis | reverse complement strand
TTGAACCAATAGAAAAGACCAAAACCAACGAGGATGGTCAGGAAGATTGCAGGTACAACAGTCCAGAGCAATTCTAGCTTATTGTTGTGGGGGAAAAAGTATACGGTTCTCTTTTCGGAGTATTGGTATTTGTATGCAAACCAGAACAACAAAACCTGGGTCATCAAGAAAACAACGCCTGTGACAATGATGGTCAACCAGAGCATGAAATCAATCTTCTCCCCGTGGTCAGAAGCTGCAGGTTGTGCCAGCAAAGTTCTGTCATAGAGCAGTTCATTGCACCACCATGCACCAGCCAATCCCAGGACCATGAACAGGATGAAAAGGAAGGCATTGATGCGGTTGGATTGCTTGAAAGATTTTTCTTCTCCCTTCAACACCGATACATATTCGCTTGCTTTCGAGATCTGAAAAATAAGCACGAAAGCCAGTACCAGAATGATTAATATGAAATAACCCGACATGATCTTTACTTATAATTTGTTAATGAATTTGTTTGTATCATTCGACGAAAGCCTTATGTATGGTGGATTGTACTTTCCTTGATGAAAGGATGGTGCAAGGCAACCAATGGTTTTTTTGACAACCCCTTTCCAACAAAGTGCATGATCAATCCTGCGTACAGAACCAATATACCAAATTCGAACCATCCAAGGCTATAATGTTCATTCATTGTACCTGGCATTACCATCTGATAAAAGTCAACCCAGTGACCGAGGATGATCAGTATGGCAAGGAAGGTCAGTGTTGTATAATTGCGCTTGGATCCCCTTCTCATCAAGAGCAGGAATGGTACAGCGAAATTGACGATAAGATTAAGGAAGAAAATACCCCTGTAAGCACCCTGCATCCTTGGCTTGAAGTAAACCGTTTCTTCGGGAATGTTCGCATACCAGATCAGCATGAACTGTGAATACCAGAGGTATGTCCAGAATACAGAGAAGGCAAACATGAACTTACCCAGATCATGCAGGTGCTCTTCAGTAACATATTCAAGATAATCATGGTTCTTGAGGTAAACCACAAACAAAACAACGAGTGACATGCCAGCAACAAAAGAACTGACGAATGTATACCAGCTGTACATGGTAGAATACCAGTGTGCGTCAATGCTCATCAGCCACAACCATGGAATGGTTGAACCTACAGTAAGACCAAAGATCACAAGGAAGGCGGCTCCCCATGCTGTGTTTTTGACGATGTATTTAGCACCTTGATCTCCATTCATTGGCTGCTGATCTGCTTCAGAAGAAAGCTTTCTCATTTTAGCACCAACAAACGACCAAAGGCCAATGGCAACGATAGACCATATCATAAAGAATGTAGGATTCAAAAATCCACTCTTGCCTTTCAAAATTGGATCGTGCTCAACATGTTCCTTGTCCAGCCAATGGTAGATATCGTGCCTGTGGCCAAAAACAATTCCAACAAAAACAAGCATGGCCAGAATACCAAATACTGGTACTAAACTGGAAATTGCTTCAGGAACGCGACGAAATGCCATTTGCCATCCACCGTGTGCAAGTGTTGTTGCACAAATAAAGAACATGCTGGCATTTACAATGAGCAAAAAGAAAACACTGTTTTGCAACAATGATGCCCAAAACCTGGTTTGCTCCACTTCATCCTTGCTCATTCCGAGGAAAATGATTCCCAGCACAAGTGCCAGCCCACCCACTCCGAGCAGAATGTTCGTCCACTTCTTGTACCCTGCTGAAATCTCAAATTGTTGTTTGATCATCCCTGTTTATTTAATGCGTTGGTTATTATTTTCCTTGTTTTGACTTGATATAGGTAATCACCTGCCAGCGCTGTTTGGCTGTCAGTTGAGATGCATAGCTTCCCATGAGGTTCTTTCCATAAGTAATGGAGTAGAACATCTGGCCCGCTGGCATTGATTCATATTTTGCATCTCCCACCAATGCGGCAGGTTTTGCAGGATAAGGACCGTCGCCGTCTTTCCACAATGGGCCATTTCCATCGAGCTTGGCACCATGGCAAATACCACAATTGATCAAATAAAGCCTTTCGGTTTCTTTCATCTGGTCTGCATCCAATGAATCAAAAGGGTTGGGGAGTGCGCGCGATGCATAATAATTGGCTGTATCGCCTGTCTTGTCCATCTCAATATGAACAGGATACTCTTCTCCACGTTTTACTGTTCCTGCAACCGGACCTTGACTGGTACGACCATCGGCAAAAACAGGATTTGCTGAATAGGTTTCGTATGCGCGGCTGTTGGCCATGTCAGGCATATACGCCTTTCCTGGGGTCCTTTTTACATCACTGCATCCTATTGCAGCAATAAGCAATGCTGCCAGTCCACAGAAAACAATAGTTGATCTTTTCATCTCTTTTGTTGTTTTATGATCTCCTCTTTCCCTTCTCCTAAATTATTTAAGCAATGTTCGGTTCCTTGTAGAGTTCTTGTTCCTCATCATATTTACCAATCCACCATCCTTCTTCTGCTACCTGTGTATTGACTTCCTGTGCACCAACGCTGCCAAGGAAAGACTTCAGCTCTTCTTCGTTTGCCTTTTCGCTGCACTCAATCACCATCACAAAAAGATCGTCTGTTGCACGGGGATGGAAATGATGCCTTTTCAGGAATGGAGCCAGCTGACAGATGTAACAGAAAGTAAGCACCATGCCCACCGCTGCACAAAGCACCGTCAACTCGAAGGTGATGGGAATCCAGGCTGGCAAGGCAAAGTTTGGTTTGCCACCAATGTTTACCGGCCAATCTTTGGTGAAAACCCAGGTCATGAAGGTTACGGCAGTGGTTGTTCCAATCATACCAAAAAGAAATCCCGCAGTGTGGATGCTGGTATCCCTTAGTCCCATTGCCTTGTCCAATCCGTGAACCGGAAAGGGTGTGTAAATGTCATGGAATTTATAGCCTGCCTTCCTCACTTTTTCAACAGCGGGGAAAAGAACTTTTTCATCCTCAAAACAGCCTACAACAAATTTTTTCAAAGCCATTTTATACTTTTTACTTTTTGATTGATCAGTGATGTGCCACTTTTACAGTTCCTTCTTCATGGTGATCGTGGTGCATTTCGTGAACGAACTCATCCACATTTTTGCTTTCCAATTCAGCCATTTCATTCTTGAAGCTTTCGCCATTGGTTTTCAGTACATACTTGATCTCAGCGATCGCGATGACTGGGAAGTATTTGGCAAAAAGGAAGAAACAAGTGAAGAAAAGACCAAAGGTTCCAACATAGAATCCGATTTCCCAAATGGTTGGTCTGTAATAGATAGACCAGGAAGAGGGAAGGTAGTCGCGATACAAAGATGATACGATGATTACGAAACGCTCGAACCACATACCAATGTTCACAACGATGCTCATGATGAAGGTGAACAATACATTCCTCCTGAGCTTCCTTGACCAGAACAACTGTGGAGAGATTACATTACAGGTCATCATCAACCAGTAGCTCCATCCGTAAGGACCAGCAATCCTGTATTTGAAGAAGATGTCCTGCTCAAACGGAACCTGTGAATACCAGGCCATGAACAACTCGGTGAGGTAGGCACAACCTACGATTGAACCGGTCAGAACAATTACCTTGTTCATCGCCTCAATATGTCCGAGGGTGATATAGTCCTGCAATCCCATTACTTTCCTGAGGATCAGCATCAGGGTTTGCACCATTGCAAAACCAGAGAAGATCGCACCGGCAACGAAATAAGGAGGGAAGATGGTGGTATGCCATCCAGGTACAACTGAGGTGGCGAAGTCAAACGATACAATCGTGTGAACTGATAATACAAGTGGTGTTGAAAGACCTGCAAGTACAAGAGAAAGACTCTCGTGGCGCTGCCAGTGCTTGGTGCTACCGCTCCATCCAAAAGAAGCTAGACCATACAAGCGCTTGCGGAGTTTTGTTTTGGCACGGTCCCTGATGGTGGCGAAGTCAGGCAACAAACCTGAATACCAGAACAGAAGGGAAACGGTAAAATACGTTGAGATTGCGAACACGTCCCACAACAAAGGTGAGTTAAAGTTGGGCCAAAGCGGACCGCGTGTATTAGGATAAGGCAGGGTGAAGAATGCCATCCAAACCCTTCCCATGTGGAAGATCGGGAATTGACCGGCACACATTACCGCAAAAATCGTCATGGCCTCTGCCGCACGGTTCACCCCTGTTCTCCAGCCTTGGCGGAAAAGAAGAAGGATGGCCGAAATCAGCGTACCCGCGTGACCGATACCAACCCACCAAACGAAGTTGGTGATGTCCCAACCCCATCCAATGGTACGGTTTACGTTCCACTGTCCGATACCGTAGACTACCTCGCGGTAAACGGAGTATGCTCCAAACATCAACAATGCCACTGAAATGTAGAAACCAATATACCACAAACGTGTGGGCTTGGCTTCGATCGTGTGCACGATGTCGTGAGTGACCTGACCATAGGTCTTGTTGCCATTTACCAATGGTTCCCTTAACTGTGATTCGTACTTTGTAACACTCATGCGTTGCTCATTTATGAGATTTCCCTGCTTTCTTTATTAATGTGCTGCTTCTGCTTTCTTTTCTTCCTTGTGTCCGCCTTCTACTTTGTGCTCACCCGCTGCTGCAGGCGATGCTTCATGATGGGCCTCTTCGGAAACACCTACATGCCTGTCGGTGTTCCTGATCTTCGCGAGGTAACTGACATTCGGCAATACGTGGATTTGCTCCAGCGTATAGAACACCCTGTTGGTTTGTTCCTCGTTGCGGATCACGCTAACCGGGCTCTTCTTGTCATTTACATTTCCAAAGACAATGGCATTGGTAGGACAAGCTTGCTGACAGGCGGTTTTGATATCCCACTTGCCATCAGCGCCGGTTTCAAGCGGCCTGTTGGCTTTCTTCGCCTTCAACTTGCCTTCCTGCAAACGCTGCACACAGAAAGAACATTTTTCGATCACACCACGAGACCTTACGGTTACGTCCGGATTCAATACCATCCTGGTAAGATCATCGTTCATCATCATCACTGAATCGTCCAATACGTCCTTCTGGTT
The DNA here is from genome assembly GCA_943327275.2 of Chitinophaga pinensis. GTDB lineage: Bacteria > Bacteroidota > Bacteroidia > Chitinophagales > Chitinophagaceae > Pollutibacter. Next base: position 25,815 of record CALPWM020000006.1, on the reverse strand, counting down.
GTCAGCGAAGCTATCAGCTCCCATGTAATCAGCCCAGTTGAAACGCCTTACTTTATAAGGACAGTTGTTGGCACAATAGCGTGTACCGATACAACGGTTATACGTCATTTGATTGAGGCCTTCGCTGCTGTGGTTGGTGGCATTCACCGGGCAAACGTTCTCACAAGGAGCGTTGTCACAGTGTTGGCAAAGCATAGGCATGAACACCACGTTCAGGTCATCGAGGTTGTCACTGCCTGAATCATCACGGTAGGTGGCAAAATACCTGTCGATACGCAGCCAATGCATTTCATGTGCGCGCATCACTTCAGATTTACCAACAACAGCTACGTTGTTTTCTGAAGTACAGGCCACCGTACATGCTCCACAACCGATACAGGAGTTGAGATCGATGCTCATTCCCCATTTCGGACCTGGATAAGGATGGCTTGGGTAAAGCGTTCCCTCTGCAGCGTAGTCATTTGTATTTTTGGCATAATCCTCAACAAGCTTGTGCCTGTCGTCTGCCAAAACAGTTGGATTCTTTTTGAAATCAACCAAAGAGAACTCGCGCACCACTTCGTCGCGGCCTTCGTATTGGTTATGCGTTTGGGTATAGGCGAGTTTGAAGGTTTCGTTGGTTTTTGCTACCGCAACACCTGCGGCGCTGTAAACAAAAGATTTTCCATCGAAGCTTACAAGCGGGAAGGCGTTTTGACCAACGTTGGCAGCAGCCCGTCCTGATTTCTCAGAGCGGCCATAACCAAGTGCCAATGCAACCACATTCTTGTGCATGCCAGGAATCACCAGTACAGGCAGCTTCATTTCCTTTCCACCCACTTTTACAGTGATGACGGGCTTGGCCACTTCAACTTCATAGTTGTCATCAACAAGGATGCCAAGTTCTTTTGCAGTTCCAAAAGAGATGATTGCATAGTTGTCCCAGGTGGCTTTGGTAATAGGATCAGGCATTTCCTGCAACCATGGGTTGTTGGCTTCCTTACCTGCACCGATGGCTACTTTCGGATAAACCACGATTTCCATTCCTGCGGCAGGTTTTGCAGCAGCAATGGCAGAGGCTGCAGCAGCAAGGGCTGCACCATTATAGCTTCCGGCAGCAGCGGCAGCGGGTGTTTCAACCACACCATCCTGCAGGGCTTTGTCCCATGCAGCTTGTGAGCCGAACCTTCCGAGCCAGTATTGTTTGAAATGATCTCCGTAAGAAGTTGCATCTCCAGACCACTTCAACAAGGAAGTCTGGAAAGCCCTTGTCTTGAACAATGGAGCGATGGTAGGCTGGATGAAGCTCAGGTAGCCTGATTTCATTTCAGCATCACCCCAGCTTTCAAGGAAATGATGGTCAGGAATGGCAAACTTGCAAAGTGAAGTTGTTTCATCCTCCCTATCATTGAAAGAAACAGAAACGGCAACTTTTGCCAATCCTGATTCGAATTTCTTTGTATCAAAATAATCGTATGCAGGATTCACGCCATGGATCAACAAGGCGCCGATCTTTCCTTCGTTCATTTCCTGTACCAACTGGACCATTGCGGCATCATCTCCCTGACGTGTATTCAATGTAGTACCCCAATCGATGGTGGTTCCATAAGCACCGAGGAGCTGGTTGATGGCATTGACAACCAACTGAACATTGGTATCATTGCTTCCGCTCACCACAAGAGAAGCAGCACCTGAAGCTTTCAAGGAAGCAACGGCTTGCTTGATGCCTTTTTTCAGGCGATCATCAGTCAATGCAGGAGCAGCAACTGCACCACCAAGGGCTGCATAGATATTCAAGGCCACTGCACCGGCCTCTGAAGGAAGGTGAACGTAGCGGTCATCAGCATTTGCACCAGTGAGGCTGAGCATGCTTTCAAACTGAATATGCTTGCTCATCTCAGGATTCTTCTGGTTGATCTTTCTGCCTGCAGCGTACTGGCGGGCGTATTCAACCGGGCTCAACCAGGTTCCAAGAAAATCAGCACCAAGGCTGACAATGGTCTTGGCTGCATTGAACTGGTAAGAAGGAATGGCCCTCTTTCCAAAAGAAGTGGCATTGGCATTCAGCAAACCATTGGATGAGATCGCATCATACTGGATATGACGTGATCCGGGTTGCTTGGCCAAAAATGCTGCAATGATATTTTTAGTGGTAACAGAGCTGATGGTTTCTGTAAGAAGAACAGTTGTTTTTCCAGCAGTTGCCGCCATGGCTTCTGCCACCATTTTGTCGAATGCATCGAAAGTACTTACCTCCTTGCCATTGGCGAGGGGGTAACGAAGGCGTGCCGTATCATAAACGCCCAAAACCGAAGCCTGCACACGGGCAGAAGTACCACCGTTGGTAATGGTAGACAAATCGTTTCCTTCGATTTTGATTGGCCTGCCATCGCGCACTTTGGCAACAACTGGAATGGCATCGCCATCCATTACATAGGTTGTTGCATAATAATTGGGAACGCCCGGAATGATAGAATCAGGCTTATTGAGGTAAGGGATACTCTTTTTTACAGGCATCTCACAGCTAGCGGCAGCTGCTGCAGCGGCTGTGCTGAATCCGAGGTATTTCAAGAAATCCCTGCGGGGAGCCTTTGACTCAAGCAGACCATTGTCCTGCTCAACAGCAGGAAGATCTTCTGTGAATTCATCCTGGACCCTCTCCTGGAAATTTTCACTGCTCTTCAATTCACCGAAACTCTGCCAGTATTTTTTTTGCTTCATAACAGTTCTTAGGTTGTGCTTAGTATGAGATGTTGCTGAGTGCTGATATTAGTAGTGACATTTTTGACATTCGGTTCCTCCAATCTTCTCAACAGTCACGCTGTCGATCTTCTTGTTCTTCATATCCTCGTGGAACTTCTCATAAATGCTGTAGAATTTGTTGTCGGTGAACTGCACTTTGGTTTCCCTGTGGCAGTTAACACACCAGCCCATGCTCAGGTCTGTGAACTGGTAAACCTCATCCATTTTCTGGATCTCACCATGACAGGTCTGACAGTTTTGCTTTCCTGCAGTAACGTGTTGTGAGTGGTTGAAGTAAACATGGTCGGGAAGGTTGTGGATGCGAACCCATTCGATGGGCTTTCCTTCGCCAGTGTAGGCTTTCTTGTTGGGATCCCAACCTGCATACTGATACAGCTTCTGAATTTCAGCAGTACCATCTACCTTGCTTCCGTCTTCCCTCAACAATTGTGGACCCTTTACATATTCATTGATACCCATGTGACAGTTCATACAAATGTTCACCGATGGAATGTTGGCATGCTTGCTGTCCTGGGCTCCGCCATGGCAATACAGACAGTTGATCTGGTTGATGCCGGCATGAACCGTATGAGAATAAAAAATAGGTTGTTCTGGTTGGTAGTTTTTTGATCTACCCAATCCTTGTGCTCCCTGGAAAGTCATGTAACCACCGCCAAGGAAAAGGAGGATGGCGAAAATGGCGATATAGGCCTTGTTGCGGTAGAATGGAATGGGCTCTGCAGTTTGCGCACCTTCTGCCTCATCAGACATTTTGCGGAGGTTGCTGTTTACCTGAAGCAGGATCAACGCAATCACGGCAAGAACAAGAGTCAAAATGCCGTACAACAAGTTAGAATCAGATCCCTCAGCAGCAGGGGCTGCTGTTCCTTCAGTTGTTGCGGCACCAGCTGCTGCTGCTTTGGCGCCACCTGTATTGATGTATCCAAGAATCGCATCAATGTCAGCATCCTTCAATTCTGGGAAGGCTGTCATCTGGATCTTATTGTACTCATTGTATACCGTAACAGCACGCGGATATCCTTTTTTAATGACTGCAGCACTGTTCCTTACCCAATCATACAACATGGCCTTGTCATCCCAGCGGTCTTCCACACCTTTCAGTGCAGGACCAACAAGCTGCTTGTCAATGGCATGACAGGAAGCACATTTTTGATTGAACAGGGCCTTGCCATCCTGGGCATTCAGCACCAGGGAACCGGACAATAAGACCAATAAAACGAATGCTGAAATGATTTTTTGAAATACTGTTCTTTTCTGATTCATACCCTCAGTGAATTGTGGTTGAAATGGAACCGGGTTCCAATGATCGCGTGCAAATTTAGCACAGGATTTCAACAATATATCAACATCTTGATATTTTTTTTGATGCAGTACAGGCCTGCGTTTCAAGGGATTGTATTTGAGGAATCCCATCAATTGTCACAAAAACGTAAGCTTTGAAGGCATTCAAATAATTAAGATTGTGAAAACTGCACTGAATCTCTTTTTTTCTTCTCTTTGCAGGATGTTTAACAAATTGCAGCAAAAGTGGAACGTTTCATCGGGCCAGCTCTTTCTGATCCTTTGCACTTTTGCCGTTACGGGAACCACCACTGCTTATATTTCAAGGTCGGCCACCTCATGGGTGGGATTCGATGAAAGCACCTTTTGGGCCTGGAAGCTGGCCCTTAGGCTATCCATTCTGATCTTTGGTTATCAGATCATCATCCTCATTGTTTCGTTTTTCTTCGGCCAATTCCGGTTTTTCTGGAACTATGAGAAAAAAATCCTTCGCAGGCTGGGGCTCATGCCAAAAGAACCCGTCAGGCTGGCGATTTTTGCCTCAGGAAAAGGAAGCAATGCCGAAAAAATCATACAATACCTTGAAAACCATCCTATTGTATCGGTTGGTTTGGTTGTATGCAACCGCCCCGGTGCAGGTGTGCTGGACATTGCAGCCAGGTACGGCATCAAAACCCTACTGATAGGAAAGTCTCAGTTTGAAAACTCCAACGAATATATTCAAGTGCTTAAAAATGAAGGTGTTACACATATTGTTTTGGCTGGTTTTCTTTGGAAAATCCCAGAAAGCCTTGTGAACGCGTACAATAATAAAATCGTGAACATCCATCCCGCCCTTTTGCCCGCCTATGGTGGAAAGGGCATGTATGGAGAAAAGGTTCATCAGGCTGTGATCAACGCTGGTGAAAAGAAAAGCGGGATTACCATTCACCTGGTGGATGAACATTATGACAATGGCAAGACCCTTTTTCAGGCTACCGTGGAGGTGCTTTCAACGGACAACCCGGATACATTGGCAGAAAAAATTCATGCACTTGAACATGCCCATTATCCGAAGGTGATTACTGATTGGCTGAAAGTCAAATAGTTACAGCTTCATTAGGCTTGTATTAACATTTCTTTGGGCCATGGCTGCCCAAACTTAAAGACAGCGGTTTTATATTTACAAGATCTGAAACATCCTTCCACTATATTGAAATTAATCTTGCAGGTACTGCTGCTATTCATTGGCTCAACCGGCTTTTCCCAAGTTTGGTTGACAGGAAGAGTCTATGATTCCACGAGGATGGTTCCGGTTGGGGCAGTAAAGGTCAGCTCCAAGAAAGGGGAAATAGCATTCACAGACTCTATCGGACGTTACGGCATCACGGTAGATAAAAATGATTCCGTATTTTTTACCTACCGGGGGAAATCTACCATGCTTTTCCCTGTCAGCACGATCCGTTACCCTGCCGGATTTGATATTTCCCTGCAGGTCACTGTGCAAGACAAATACCAGACCCTCAAGGAGGTTGTGGTCATTGGCAAGTCTTATCGCGAGGACTCCCTGGAAAACCGGGAACGGTACAGGAAAATTTTTGAATTTGAGGGTGGCGGATTACAAACGACCTCTGCCGGCAACCTGGACCCCAACAGCTTGATCAGTGCCTTCAAGTTCAGGAGAAACAAGGTAATGCGGAGCTTTCAAAACCGGTTGATCCTGGAGGAACAACAGAAATTCATTGACAGCAGGTTCACAAAAGGGCTGGTAAGACAGATCACAGGACTGAATGACCGAGATCTCGAGCGGTTCATGACCCTCTGGCGACCCAGCTATGAAATGATCGCTTTCAACGACGAGTATCAGTTCCATAAATACATCCTGGAAGCGTCTAAGTATTTCAAGACCGGGATCATGCCCAGGAACCCCAGCCCCACTGAAGGAACAAGGCGATAAACAGTCGCCCTCAAGCTCTTCAACCCCTTCAACTGCTTCAACCTCCTCAACCTTTGTATTTTTACTAACTTCATCCCTCATTCAAATTGTATGAAAAAAATCCTGCTGATCACTTTATCTGCGGCCTTGTTTTCCGTTTCAATTGCACAAACGGCTAAATCAACTAATCAAAACATAAAACCCCAAAGCAGCCTTTCTGCCGAGCGTTTGAAAACGGCCGATCAGGTCATCCAAGGCTGGGCAGACAAAGGATGGATGAACGGAGGCGTGGGGCTTATCATGCGGAATGGAAAGGTTGAGTATTATAAAGCTTTCGGTTATGAGAACATCGAAAAGAAAATACCCATGCGGACCGACCATATTTTCCGCATCGCCTCACAGACAAAGGCCATCACCAGCACGGCTGTGATGATGCTTTTTGAAGAAGGCAAGTTTTTGCTGGATGAGCCTGTCTCCAAATTCATCCCTGAATTCAAAAACCCGAAGGTGCTGGATAAATTCAATGCAGCAGATACCAGCTATACCACCATTCCTGCCAAAAGAGAGATCAGCATCCGCGACTTGTTGACTCATACATCAGGCATTGGTTATGCACAAATCGGTTCATCCACCGCCAAGGCCATTTATGCAAAAAATGGGGTTGTTGGTGGCATTGGCGTAAAAGACATCAGCCTGGCAGAAAGCATCAAGAATTTAGGAGCGCTTCCGTTGTTTCATCATCCCGGAGAAAAATATTTATACGGACTCAACACCGATGTGCTGGGCTATCTTGTTGAAGTGGTTTCTGGCATGACACTGGATGAATTCTTTCGCAGGCGGATCTTTGAACCACTGGGCATGAAAGACACCTATTTCTACCTGCCAAAAGAAAAACAACAACGATTGGTGAGCCTTTATTCACACAAAGAAGGCAAGTTGAAAATGATGGAACCCACCTATACACTGTCAGGCACTTTTTACCGCGACTTCCCCAACATGGATTTCAAGATGTTCAGTGGTGGTGGCGGACTTTCTTCTACCATCATGGACTATGGCATCTTTTTGCAGATGATGTTGAATGGTGGTGAGTACAATGGTGTACGCATCCTCAGCAGAAACAGTGTACGGATGATGACCCAAAATCAGATCGGCGAAATCAGCAATGGTAACGATAAGTTTGGATTGGGCTTTGGCATCATCACTGCTGCCGGAAGCGGAAAGCTTCCCACCAATGAAGGAACCTACAGCTGGGGCGGCATGTTCTCTTCCACCTACTGGGTTGATCCAAAAGAAAAAATCGTGGGCCTTTTCTTCACCAATATCTACCCCATGCAGTTTGGTGATATCCACGACCGCTTCAAAGTACTGATGTATCAATCCATCAATGATTAAAACATGAAAAAAATATTTCTTTCTGCGCTGCTGATCGCGTCCGGACCGATGTTTGCTATTTCACAGCCCTTCAAAAAAATTCACCAGAAAGCCATTGTGATTGATACCCACAATGATTTCATCAGCACAGGGATTGAAAAAGGAAAAAGCTTTGACCAGGACCTGAAAGGCGTCACCCATTCTGATCTTGGAAGAATGAAAACCGGCGGGATTGATGTACAGGTTTTTTCCATTTTCTGTGATGAGAATTATGGGATGGGCACTGCGTATGCATTTGCGAACCGCGAAATCGATACGCTCTATACAACAGTAAACCGCAATCCCGACAAGATGATGCTGGTGCGCAATGTTGCAGACCTGACAACTGCAGTGAAAACCGGAAAGCTTGGATCCATGATTGGTGTGGAGGGCGGACACATGATCGAAGACAGGATTGACTACCTCGAAAAATTATACGAACGTGGCGCGCGCTATATGACCCTGACATGGAACAACAGCACTTCATGGGCCAGCTCTGCAGCGGATGAAAGGGCAAAAAAAGACCTGGGGCATCCATACGGATTGAATGCATTGGGTGAATCTATTGTAAAGCGCATGAACGAACTGGGGATGATCGTTGATGTTTCGCATGTGGGCGAGAAAACATTTTACGATGCCCTGCGCATCAGCACAAAACCCGTCATTGCTTCACACAGCTGTACATACGCGCTCTGCCCTGTTCCCAGGAATCTCACCGACGATCAAATTCGGATGATTGGAAAAAACAATGGCGTCATCCACCTGAATTTTTATTCGGGATTTGTGGACAGCAGCTTCCGCGAAAAAAACAATGCCTTCATCAGAAAGCATCAAAAAGAAAAAGATTCCTTGCTGAAAATCAATCCAAGTGATTTTTATGCCAACCTGTTGATCCACGAAAAATACAAGGAGGAGATGGACAATGTTCGACCCTCGCTTGCACAACTCATCGACCACCTCGATCATATTGCCAACTTGATTGGTGTTGACCATATCGGCATCGGTTCTGATTTTGATGGCATCAATTCCTCTCCGCGCGAACTCAATGATGTGACCAACATGCCGTTGATCACTGAGGAGTTGCTGAAGAGAGGATACAGCAAGAAAGACATCAACAAAATCCTTGGAGGAAATTTCATTCGTGTGCTCAAGGCGAACCAACGGTAATCAATACAGCACCGACAAACAAATTTGATTCTCTGGATCTTGGTTATGAAATCCTAAAACAAATACGATGAGAAAAATCTTATTGCTTTTATTTTTTCCCATACTCACACTTGCCCAGTCAAAGCAGGATGTTTTGCGCTGGCAGGAAACCGCCAAACGCGTGAACATCATCCGAGACAAATGGGGCATTCCGCACATCTATGGAAAATCAGATGCTGATTGTGTTTTCGGATTATTGTACGCACAATGCGAAGATGATTTTCAGCGGGTGGAAATGAACTATATCACCATGTTGGGAAGAACCAGTGAGATCAATGGAGAGCAAAATATATATGATGACCTCCTCGTGAAAATGGTCATCGATTCAGCAGCATCCGTAAAGGATTATGAGAACAGTCCTGATTGGATGAAAAAACTCTTGAACGCATTTGCGGATGGGGTGAATTATTATCTCTATAAAAATCCAAAAGTGAAACCTGCGCTGTTGCGTGAGTTCAAACCCTGGTATCCTTTGACCTATACAGATGGCAGCATTTCAGCGATTCAGACCAGCGACCTTACCGCCAACGACATCAAGAAATTTTATGCTGGGCTTTCAACAGACCTTGCATCACTGAAAAAGAAAGACCCCGAACAACTCAGCGGCTCCAATGGTTTTGCCATTGCGCCATCTCGAAGTGTTTCCGGGAATGCTATGCTATACATCAACCCTCATGTCACTTTTTATTTCCGTCCTGAAGTGCACATGGTGAGCGAGGAAGGACTCAATGCCTATGGTGCCGTTACCTGGGGACAGTTTTTTGTGTACCAGGGATTCAATGAACATTGTGGTTGGATGCATACATCCAGTCAGGCTGATGTGGCAGATCTCTATGAAGAGACTATTGTCAAGAACAAGGACGGCCTCTTCTATCAACACGAAAAACAACTTCGAACTGTAAAAATTCTACCAACAACCATTGCCTACAAAACAGCCAATGGCAGCATGGCCAAAAAAGAATTCAAAGTCTATGCAACGCACCATGGACCAGTGATGGCCATGCAAGAAGACAAGTGGATCAGCATGCAGTCCAACAACCGATCGCTCAATGGATTGATCCAGTCCTGGAGCAGGACCAAAGCAAAAACCTTTGCTGAATTCAAATCCATCATGGACCTGCGTGAAAATGTTTCCAACAATACAGTTTATGCCGACGACCAGGGAAACATCGCTTACTGGCATGGCAATTTCATGCCCAAGCGCGATGCCAACTTTGACTGGAACAATCCGGTGGACGGATCCATTGCAGCAACCGATTGGAAGGGCTTGCACACCGTTGATGAAACGGTTCATCTCTACAACCCTGCCAATGGATGGTTGCAGAACTGTAACGCCACACCATTTACTGTTGCAGGAAATGGAAGCATTTCAAAAAAGAAATATCCCAGCTACATGGCACCAGACCCCGAGAACTTCCGGGGCGTCAATGCAGTCAAGGTATTGGGCAGCCGTGAGAAGTACGATATCAATAGCCTGATCGCTGCAGGATACGATACCTATCTTGCCGCATTCGATGTTTTGTTACCAGCGCTGATCAGCGCCAATAGAACAGCCATTGCTGATGACATCAAGCCTGAAATAACCAAGGCCATCAACCTGCTCAATGCCTGGGACAGAAGATCGGCTTCCAATTCAGTAGCAACCACCGTTGCCATCCATTGGGCTGAACGTGTTGTGCCTTATCTGACAAGAGGCAAAAAAGGACCCATCGACCTTCCCTTTGAATTGCCGCGGATGTTGAAAGAAATGCCAGATGCCACCAAGATCAGTTTTCTGATCGAGACATTAAAAAAATTGAAGGCTGATTACGGTACCTGGGAAATTGCCTGGGGAGAGGTCAACCGTTTTCAACGCATCAGCAATTCCATGAAATCAAGGTTTGATGACAACCAGCCCAGCATTCCTTCACCCTTTGCCTCTTCAGCTTGGGGCAGTCTTCCTTCCTTCAATTCCCGCACATCCGAAGGCACAAAAAAACGCTACGGGTATGGTGGAAACAGTTTTATCTGTGCTGTTGAATTTGGCAAAAGGATAAAAGCAAAATCCTTGCTGGCAGGCGGAGAAAGCGGAGACCCTGCATCAAAACATTTCAAAGACCAGGCAGAAATGTATACCAAAGGGCAGTTCAAGGATGTATTGTTTTACAAGGAGGATGTGCTGAAGAACATGGAAAAGCAATATATGCCCGGTCAATAATGAATCTACCCATGAGAAGAACCGACTTTTTGCTGAAATCAATCTGCTGTTTGCTTTTCCATGGCATGATGTCATGGAATCCATTGATGGCCCAGCAAGATGTTAGACCAGATGGGATTCAATTCACAAGACAGGCGGTGAGAAGGTTTTTGTTCGACAAGGAATTGTCCATTCCATTATCGGCATTGCATCCCAATGAAATCATCGGGATGCCCGTCATGTACCCGGCTGCCCATCGCCTTGCAACACAGGCCAATATTCAAACAACGGGCAATCGCTTGTCTTTGCAATCAGAAAAAAAATCAACCACCGCCATCTGGTTTGGAGGCTTTAACCCTTTTGCCACCTATTCAATTGAATTGGACAGTTGCAAGGGAACTGGGGAAATCGGATTTGAATTCTCTGATGATCATCAAAAAAATCAGTGCATCATCACAGCAGTTTTTGACGATCAAAACATGGTGGATGCGAGAATTAAGATTGTCAAAGATTCCATCACCATTGTTGAAAAATCGATTGCCTTCAGGGCTAGTGAAACAAACAAGATCCAGGGAAAAATCATCCTGCAAATGCTGGGAAGCGGATTGGTTTTGTATGTGCAAAACAATGACCTTCCAAAACCAGTTGCACAATGTGAAATCAGCGAGTACCTTGATCTCAGAAAAACTGACTGCATCAATACATTCCAATCCAGGCTTTTTTTAACCCTTGAAAAAGGGAAGGTAGTGCTCGAAAATATTGAGTCTTCGCTCAGCTGCGGAACAGGGCTGGCCGACATCCGTGCCATCACCTATGAAAATGGTGATCCCCTGCTCGACAAAGGAAGGCTATGGTATACCATGACGATTAGAGGCCGCGGTTTGCCCCATCCCATGCAAGGTGTTTTCAGCATGAGTCCTTCCGTTTTTGATATCAAGATGGAAGGGGTCATTGTATTTGACAGACAAGATGGATTGCTTAGAAATGAAGTGGCCTCTCATGTGTATTACGACCGGAAAGACAGCATTTGGCGTGGGCTGACAACGGGTTTCAGCGCCTTTGCCAACAAGAAAGAGAAAAAACAATTGCTGACCATTGAAAGCAAGCGGGATCCGCGCTTTGGTTTTTCGATCATGCGGGCAACACCATTTGGCATGGTGGGTGATTATGAAGATCCGCATATTTTATTTGATGCCAAGGCAAAGAAATGGCGAATGTTGACCTGCACCAATGAAAATGGATACAAAGCCATCATGTTGGAATCTGACAAATGGAACAAAGGATATACTAAAATTGCCGGACCTGTGGCGTACAACTCTACTGGAACATCCATCCAAAAAATCGGCAATCAATTCTATTGTTTTTCCGGCAGCAAAGACCGCAAAATCTACATCTATACCTACCCTGATCTCAAGGAAGCCGGCACACTCAAGATGGACCTTCCGCCATGGGATGAAACATCTGGCTCAAGGGTCTGGCCCAATGTTGTTCAATTGCCTGAGGGATATCAATTTCGCTATGTTGCACTCATGATGGACCGCTTCAATTATCCTGGTCTCGAAAGCCCGAATTGGACCTATGGTGCACTCTACTTGTATCATGGATACAATCAACTGGCTAAGGAGTTAAATCAAAATGCTAAAAATTAAAACCATACTGATGAAAAAGTTGATGCTTTCGATTGCCATTGTTTGCTCCACTGTTTTTTTTGCAGGTGCACAGGAAATTGGACTGCAGCTCTATTCCATCAGGAATGAAGTGAAAACAGACCTGAAAGGCAGTTTAGAAAAAGTAAGGAAAATGGGCATCCGGGAATTGGAAGGAGGAGAACTCTATGGCATGGATATCTTGAGCTACAAAAAAATGCTCGACCAGATGGGATACAAAATGGTGAGCATTGGCGTTGACTACATGGAGCTGGACAAGGACCTCAGCCCTGTCATTCAAAAAGCAAAAACACTGGGTGCAACCTATGTAGTTTGCTTTTGGATCAACCACAATGGTGATGCATTTGGCATGAAGGAAGTGGAAGAAGCCGCAGCAAAGTTCAACCGTGCCGGGAAGATTTTAAAAGAGAACGGACTTCAATTGTGTTATCATCCCCATGGATTTGAATTCAGGCCTTATGGAAACGGTACTTTGTTTGATCGCCTTGTTGAACAAACAAATCCCTTGTATATCAACTATGAACTCGATGTCTATTGGGCAAAACAAGGTTGTGCGGATCCTATCGCCTTGTTGAAAAAATACCCTGAAAGGTTTCTGCTCATGCACCTGAAAGACCGCGAACACGGAACAGCATGCAATGATACGGGCAGAGCTGACGAAGAAACAAATGTGGTATTGGGAAAAGGCGATGTCAACATCAAAGCAGTAATGAAGGCCGCGAAAAAAACTTCAGTGAAACATTATTTTATTGAAGATGAATCTACAAGGGTGATGGCACAGCTGCCCTTGAGCCTTCAGTTTCTGAAGTCACTTCGATAGGTTGAGCAAGAATTACAACACCAACGTATCAATACCAACCCCTAGCAGTTGCTGAACAATTGTATTCAGGCTTTCTTTGCTTGCTTTCAGGTGGATGGTCCTGTGCAGGTGGGTTTGTGTTGATCCAGGAGCCAATGCTGCAGCAGGGGATGAACTTTCCAGTTCATAGAATTTTCCCATTTGTTTTCCTTGAACGGGTCCATCATTGTATGCATTCACAGCATCACCTGAAAATGGATCTTGCTGTTGCTCCCAAAGTGAATTGACATAGTCTTTTGTGTTTCCAGGAAGGCTGAACTGCGCAATGGTGAGCACATTGTTTTCGGCATCATAGCTGAGCGCCATGGGCAATGCCCTTTCAGGAGAAATACCGATTTTGCTTCGAAGGTTTCCATCTGCCTTGAACAAGATGATGCCATCGCCCACCTTCAATCGATTGGCCGGCACTTTACCGAAATAATCATCCGTGACAATTTTGCCCATCGATGCCGAATCACCTTGTTTGTATGGTACCGCAATGGTTGTTTTATCCCCTGCATTCAACATGCTCAATATCCAGATGGAAAGCATACCAGTTTGTTTTTTCCATGCTGTATTTCCGGTATTGGTGATGGCATTTTCAGATTGAAACCCAACCACATGTACACCTGCCGGCACTTTTCCCAACAATGCATTGATTGAGGAATCGTTTAGCAATCGGATATCACGCCTGACCTTCAAGTCAAACTTGGTTCCTGAAAAATTTTCAAGATGCATTTGCTTCTCAAATTGCGCAGATGTTTTATCTGAAGAAACCAATTCAAATGCTTCGGTGTCCAATTCCTTTGGCACAAACCAATTCTCAAATGTGAAATCAACCCCTTTTTTGAAATAGATGGAAAATTGACCACCTTCTGGGCCGAGCCAAAATCTTTCCTCTCCACCAAAAGCACTGAAGTGTTCGGTGAACTTTCCCGTTGCAATCAGTTCATGGTTCAACCAGCCAAAACTCTCTCCAGCATTGCCTTCCGCAGTGCTGGTCATGATGCGGCTCTGATAGGCTGGCAACACGATCAGCTTGGCTTCTCCGTTTTCCAACAACACTAAATCCTTATGATGCTTGCGCAAGAATTCCAAATCATATCCAAATGTTCCCTTTTGCATTTCACTGTCTTTATTGGTTGTAGTGTTGCAGGCAATCAAAAAAAACAAAGGCAACAAGTATTTCAGTTTTTTCATGATCAAATTATTTTTTCCTGGTCCATACTTTTTCTTTCATTCCTTCAATGCGCAATTGTTTGTCTTTCATCTCAGGCAGATTGCTATAAGGCCTGTTCAAATAAAAATAAGCAACAGATGAAACATCATCGCTCCTGTAAAAATTTCCACCAAAAGCATCCTTGTCAAACATTGGGTCATTGATGCCTTTGATGTCTGGCCTGTCGAGCAGGAGGATTTGCGTTGGAGGGTTGCCCTGAAGATTGAAAATATCCGTATTGCTCCCTTGTTTGAAGACCCATACTGGCTTGAGTTCTACGCCATTTGCCAGCATGTCGCGGATGTTCTTTATACTGGTGTTTCCGATCTGTTGGATCGTCACCTTGCAGCCCTGCTGAAAATAAACAGGGTCTGGAACATGATAGCGGTAAAATGCATATACATCATTTTTACTGTCTGAAACCAATGAACCCTGGTATTGGTCCTGGTATTCGCCTTGACCCCATCCAGTTCCTATATAATCCTCCGTTCCCGTTCCTGCAAGTGTTGGCAATTTTTTATCGCCATCCAAATAGATCTTCACTTCTCCTTCACCAAACCAGGTATTGCGGTAAGCGGAATCACCAATTACACCAATGTTCGTTCCGAGAAACCTTCCCTTGCCCTTGACCTCCGGAAGAATAACATGGTCAACGCCCAATGTTGTTTTGGGATTGCGGTCCCAATAGGAATGAAAATACATGGCATCTTCTGGCACAGTTTCAACCGTATAGTTGATATCATACCAAACCAATGCATGAGCGGATGATTCATTGGTGATGACAATTTTCGCTCCTGTCCTGTAAGGCATCGGAATGGTAAAGTTGAAGGAACGGCCCTCCGGGTTGGAGAACAATGCATTTTTATAGGGAACCGACAAGCCCAAGCCCAAGCCGAAAAAATCTCCAATGGGTGCCGATACTGCAGGCTTCTTGCTGCCGTCCCAGTACATGTCAATCCTTACCATTCTTCGTTGTTCCTCACTTCTGGGGATGGTACCGCTGATCCACATGCGGCGGATGATGCCAGCACCCTTCACATCCATCATCACCAATTGTTCTCCAGCCTTGACCGTGAGAAAAGCGCTACCCTTTGCACCCTGGTTTGCTTTCCCTGCTGCTCCCTTTTCTCCGGTTGGATTCTCAGGACTGATCCATCTTGTTGTGGTCGATGGCTTGGGGGCAGTAAACAGTTCCTGCGCCTGCATCAGCATGGCCAGGCATTGCAACAATAAAAGAACCGATAATTTTTTCATGCAGTATTTTTTAACAACAACCCGCGGGGCCGCAGTTCTTTTCCACTGGTGCTGAAGGTTCCCCATTGATGATCTCCTCTTCGGTAGCATCCCGAATGCCTGCTATTTTTACGGTATAGTACAAGGTTTGTCCGGCAAGGGGATGGTTGGCATCAACAATGATATGGTCATCATTTTTCTCTACCACAATGGCCTCTGTTCCGTCGAACAATTCTATGTATTCCCCTTCATTGATCGCAGCAGGATCTTCCAGGTCTTCATTGGACACCTGGATGATGAGACTGGCTTCCTTGATGCCATATGCCTCTTCCGGATAGATCACCACATCAATAACCTGGTCTTGTTTCAAGCCCTCCAAGGCTCGCTCCAATCCTGGCAAAATATTGTCGGCCCCATGCAAATATTCTTCTGGCGTAAAGCCATCATTGCCTTGCAACAGATTGCCCAATTCATCTTTCAACAGATAGTTGATGGATACCACTTTGTTGTTTGTAATGATCATGTGTTAAATTGAAATATGAAGTGATTGGTCTGTTGAAACCAGTACTGTTTTTTTAAATTGGATGATGCGGTTGTCGCCATCTTGTTTGACAGTGGCGGGAATGATTTTGTTGCCCAGCCGCACTGTAATTCTGCCGACCTTTTTTGAAGACTGCAATGAAAAAACATTGAGGGATAACGTTCCATAGGCAACTGCTATTGTTGCCTGCATGCCTTGATTGTTTTTTTGTTGTGTATAGGTTCCCCATCCTTCTGCAGCAGTAAACGGTGCCTTGAAATTTTCTGCACCCATCCTGGGCGCAAAACGCATGTAGCCTTTGGGGCCATGGTATTCAAAGCCACAGGCAGTGATGAATGTTCCATAACTCGCCATGGCCCTTGCATAGTGGTCACTGCATTCAATTTCATTGAATGGATTTCTTTTACCGGCATGATAACGGTCGTGGATCATGCGGGTCAATACCAGCGATTCATCTACCATGTCTTCTGCCATCATGTGCGCTGCCACTTGGTGCTCAAATCCACTCATGCATTCATGAAAATATCCCAATTGCCAGGTCATGTTTTCGCCATATGGCTTTGCCTCATTTTTGGGATTGGTATTCATCACCAATCCACCTTCGCCCGGCAGGGCATAAGGCCTTCCACCTGGTCTTTCCTTGATGTAGGGTCCAACATCTGGCGTGAAATTGTGCTTCCACAAAGCCCGCAAAGCAGACAATGTTTTTTCTTTGTCGATGATCCTGCCCAGGCCCACCTGATGCGCCCAGCTTTGTCCATAGACCTGATCGATATGACAGGTATTGTAGGAGCCCAGTTTTTGACGACCTTTTATTTCATCGGGGCGGTGGATATAGTATTCTCCATTGAACAATTTCTCGTCCATGTTTTTGCTGCCCAATGCAACATAGTCTGCACAGGTCTTGGCAAATGCTTCGTCCTTCATCTCAATAGCCATCAGCCCTGCAGCTTTTACCGCTGCGATGCAAAGCCCCACCAGCCAGGCAATCTCGCCATCCCAGACGGCATCTAGGGTGTTTTCGATGGGCGTATCTTCCATGCCATCCTTGTTCCGGTCTTGGTTGATGACCCATTGGCTGGCCAGTTTTATTTTCTCCCAATTCTTTTTCAGGAAGCTATCATCTGCGCACATTTGGTGCTCACGGTAGATCCGGAGGATGGTGCCCGCTTGCCCGTCAATAGCAGGCCCCTTGACCACTTCACCACGGTACCAGATCATCCCATCAGACTGCAGCGAGAGACCAAGGTCTACCCTTTCTCTGGTATCCCTTTCGATAGACGGGAAAATTCGCCCCATGGCATGGGCATACTGCCAGACATGCATGCAAGTTCCCTCACAACATCCCACCCCTTCCCAGGCATAGAACCGGCCAGACTCAAAACGGTGTGCGGTGGTGGTGGCCAAGGTAGAAATATTCAAAAACGTTCTTTCCATAAACCACCAGGGAAGGCTGGAATCATACCAGGTTTTTTTCCATAACCTGCTTACTGAAAAGAGTTGATGGGCATTCGCTGCAACATAGGCCGCAACTGTTGCTGCAGACTTGAACCAGGTATTGTAGTAGCGTCCTTTGTCCTGGATGGCTTTGTTCAATTTCAAATTCACAAAATGCCAGCTGATGACCACATCGGTAGAGGCGGTTTTGTCCGCAGCTATTGTAAGCGTTGAACAAACGGCAGCCACCAGTTGATCTGCCTTATTTTTTTCAATAGATGATGAATTTAATTCATCAAAAGATGCGGCCTGGATCGGCAACGAAAGATTGGTATTGCAGGTTGCTGTTGTTGATAATGATGCAATGGCCATGCTGCCATGATCTGCAGCAGTTGATAAGCCGGTATTTTCAGTCAACCCCATTGAACAGAAAACACCCTGCATTTTATTGTCTGATGAAACGGTGTTGATGCGCCTGTCCGATTGCTTTGCAGAACGCGGCGCAACCTTGTTCTCCAGCCATCCCAACACATCAACCGTGATGGTTGATGCAGTCCTGTTTTTTATGGTGATAGAATAAACAGTACAAGGCAATGATGAATTTTTTTCATCCAACGGAATGAAGGGTGAAAAAACTTCTGCTGTGATGTCTACCGGCAACTGCTTATCGATGTACCTGATTTTAGCCATGGGATAGGTGGCTTCAAAAATAATATCGTCCCAATCAGAGGCTTCCATTTTCTTGATGATGGTTTTGCCTGCAATGACGATTTTAAAAGCAAACCCCTGTTCAAGCGGACGGATGTCTTTGGCCGGTTGAACATAGGCAGAGCCGTCCTGTGACCTTATTTTTTTACCAACATGAACAGATGAATGCCATTCAATGGTTTTGGGATCAACACCATTTTGATTGGCATTGAAAATATCCCATAACCACAGTCTTCCATCTCCGCCAAGATAAACAGTGCCAGCGTTGATGCCTCCAACGGGCATTCCGATGTACTTGAGTTCATTTCTGGTCTTGATGTACTTGGTAACATATCCCCTTTTTGAGAGCGAAGCGACCCAGCTGGGGTCCAGCTTTTTATCTGTTGGAATATTGTGGAGCAACTCTCCTGGTTGAAAAGGGCCAGCAATGGCTTTTGCATTGCCCGCATAGATGCCAGCTGCAAAAATACCAGAAGAGCGCAAGAAGTTCCTGCGTTGCATACTTCAATCGTTTGATGCAGAAGTTACAGCATTATGGTCAGATTATACCACCACCAACTCATAAAAATCTTCTGGCTGCAGGTACTTGTTGGCCATCAGTTTCAATTCATCTGCACTGATGTTCTTGATGGTATCAACAGAGTGGTAAAAAAAGCTGTCGTCCAATCCGTTCAGGACAAGGTTCTTCCAACGGGCAATGATATGGAAAGGACCATCAAGATCGCCAAGCAAGGTGCCGATCAAATAGTTTTTGACCAGCAACAATTCTTCAGGATCAATATCGCCTTCGCGGAGTGCCCGCATTTCGTTGTACACCTCATTGACCGTGGCCTCACATACTTCACGGCCCGCTTCAGTGCTGATCATCCAGGCACCGCCATGGATATGGTTCACAAGAAAACTATAGATGCCGTAGGTATATCCTTTGTCTTCACGGATATTGTTCATCAACCTTGATCCGAAAAATCCGCCGAACAGGGTATTCAGTACCTGCACCTTGGGGAAATCAGGATGATGCCTGGTTGGGAAGGGACGTGCGATGCGCACTGCACCTTGCACACCTTCAGCATCGTTGATGATGTTCCATTTTTTTTGTTCGGCAGGAGCAACAAGATGTTCTGGTGATTCGATGGGCAACTGGTTGAAAGGAAGGTTGCCAAAAAACTCATTCATCAATGTTGCATAATTGGCTGGAAGAATACCTGCAGAGAAAATCGTGCAATGGCCTTGCTGATAATAGGTGGCATAGTATTGACGGAGTGCTGCAATATCCAACGCATCGTAATCAGTCATTTCGCTGTACACACCATAAGGATGCTTTGCGCCAAACAGGAATTCATCAATTTTCCTTCCCGCCACGAAGTCGCATTTTTTCAGGTTGACTTCCAGTTTCTGCTTCATGTTCTGCCTGAAAATATGGAGTTCCTCTTCAGGAAAAATGGCATCCACAAACAGTTCCTGCACCAATGGCAGCAGGTTTTCCAATTGCCTGGACAAACAATGCAGTGTTACCACCGCCGTTTCATTGTAGCAACTGCGGTTAAGGTATGCCCCATAAAAATCTACATACTCATTGATTTCGTAAGCAGATTTTTTTGAGGTGCCGTTCTTGAGCAGGAAGTTCGTAGCCGACGCAATGTTATTGCTTTTTTCAAACCAGTTCCCCGCCTTGAAGACCCATTCAATTTGCACAACCTCTTCAGTTCCTGCATTCACATTGTACACTTGTACACCATTATCGAGGGTGAAGATCTCCGGTTTTTTTAGTGTGATGGCATATTCGACGGCATCCTTTATATGGGGTGCTTTGCTTCTGTCTGGCATGGAATGATTTGAATGGTTTATGTTCTAGTTTTCAGCAAGGTACCAAAGGGTATTGCTGTTGGAGGGCTGCATCACTTGGTTGGCAATGCGTTTGAGGTCGTGCACGGTAACTTCCTGGTATTTTTTGAACTCAGTGTTCATCAGTTCGCCATCGCCCAGCAATTCATAGAACGCAAGACTTCCGGCCCTGTTCATCACACTCATGTCTTCAAAAGCCATCACACTCTCGGTTTTATTCTGGACCTTCTGCAACTCGCGAACATCAACAAGCTCTTGCCTGATTTTGTCCAGTTCAGCTTCAATCGCGTCTTCGGCTTTTTTGATGTCTACCCCTTTGACCAGCTGTCCGTCAATGGCCAGCAATCCTGCATCCAGGCTACCAAAATGATAACAGTTGATGCCTGTAAACAATTGCTGTTCTTTCACCAGCGATTGATAAAGCCTTGATGAAGCACCTCCACCCAGAATATCCGTCAATAAATCTGTTGCATAATAATCATCATCCAGACGGCTGCACATGTGCCATGTTTTGTAAATCGCATCAGCAGGCACTTTGCGATGAACCGTCATGCGCCTTTCTTCATTTTGCTGAGGTTCAACAGGCAGGTCTCTGTTGTATTTTTCTCCTGAAGGAATATCACCAAACCATTTCTCGGCCAATGCTTGAACCTGTTCAACCGATACATTTCCTGCTACCACAAGAATGGCGTTCGATGGTCTATAGTGTTTGAAGAAAAACCGTTTTACGTCTTCAAGTTGTGCATTTTCCACATGAGACAATTCCTTGCCGATGGTCATCCAACGATAGGGATGTTCCTTGAATGCCAGTTCGCGCATGATATGCCAAACATCACCATAGGGCTTGTTGATATAATGCTCCTTAAACTCCTCGCAGACCACCTTGCGCTGCACGTCCAGGCTTTTCTTGCTGAACGCAAGGCTCAACATGCGGTCGCTCTCCAACCAAAAAGCCGTCTCCAGGTTTTCGGAAGGAAGCTGGCAGTAATAGTTGGTAAGGTCATTGGTGGTATAGGCATTGTTCTCTCCGCCAGCAACCTGCAGGGGGTCATCATAGTCTGGAATGTTTACTGATCCGCCAAACATCAGGTGTTCAAACAAATGTGCAAACCCTGTTTGTTGGGCATCCTCATCCCTTGCGCCCACATCGTACAATACGTTCACTACGGCCATGGGCGTGCTTTGGTCGATGTGGACCAATACCTTCAGCCCGTTGTCTAGCATGAATCTTTCGAACTTCACCATAACGCAAATGTAATCAATACCCTACAATATACTTATTGGCTTCATGGAGAGCATCATGGGCGTACCATCCCTGATCACCAAAAACTTAAGCTTTTGACCAAGGGTTTGCATGATCGTTTTATAGGCCTGAATATTGTTGCTGGTATTGTTGTTGATGGCAACAATGATATCGTCTTTTTTAAAACCGGCCTTTTCAGCTGGTGAGGCAGGCACTACATCGTCTACCACAATTTTTTCATCAATAAAATAGATAGAAAGACCGCTGTAGGCATAATCAAACTCATCTTTGAAATGGAGGTTGGGCACAATATGCACTTGCTGCTTCGCATAATCGAAGGTGATGTTGAACCTGCGGAGGATATCATTCCCCAACAATCCGCCGACAAAAGGATAATTGATGACATTGTACTCGTCCTTGAACAGAAAAGTTGGCACCCACCTGAAGCGATATGGACCCACCTTCAGTTGCTTGATGGTGGTCAAGCGCATGCTCATCTTCCCTCCAACGCCTTCGGCCTGGGTAACCACCGGAGGCTTGCGGCTTTTTTTCAAGACCGCGCTATCGTTGAGATAGTTTTCTGACAAAAGGAAATTCAATCCGGCCCCCGTATCAAGGTAAAACCGCTGTAAAAACCTGCGGCTGTCTGTGAATTGAAGCGATTGCATGGGTAGAGCCGTGAACATAGGGTACATCATGAACCCAGATGAAGGATACTTGTATTCTCCTTTTGAAAAAACATTGATCTGAAGGAAATCGTAATTGATGTTGACGATATACCGACTAAAAAAACTGTAGCCAATAATACCGTCAATTTTGATGCCATAGACACTGGTCAGTATTTCATAATCATTGACATGAAAGTTAAGATTATCGACTGTTAAACCAGGCAGCCTAAGCCTTGCATTGTTCAAAAAAGAAACCTTGCGTACCCCGCCAATGCCTTTGATTGTTTTTTCTGATGGGGTGATGGGAATGCCCAAATCTTCCACCGTAGCGGAATCAAGGGAGATTCCACCGCTGCCCGTATCCAGGATGAAATTGAGGCTATCGGCATAATCATTCACCCCAGCCTTCACCAAAATAACCCCTCCATTCAGCATCCTGAAGGAAAATGAAGTGATGAAGATTGAAGGTGGTTCAACAAACAATTCTTGTGCATTTCCGTCCAATGAAGGAAAAGCCAGGATGATTAAAACATATATGTGCCTGATACACCTCATTTACTCCGAATTTAAACCATTGTTGCCCTAACTTTGTTGCCTTGATAATGAATTACATGAACGATCTGAATGAATTGTACGAAAAGGCACTGAACCTGGAGTTTTTGACAGCAGAAGAGGGGCTTTTTCTATTCAAAGAAGCGCCACTGACCAACCTGATGCATGTGGCTGACGAGCTCAGGAAAAAGCAGGTACCCCATGGAAAGGTAAGCTGGCAGATTGACCGCAACGTGAACACCACCAATGTCTGCATCGCCAACTGCAAATTCTGCAACTTCTACCGCATCCCCGGACATGCAGAAGCCTACATCACCACCATGGATACCTACCGGGAAAAAATCCGGGAAACCCTCAAGTGGGGAGGAGATCAATTGCTGTTGCAAGGCGGCCACCATCCAGACCTCGGACTCAAATACTATACCGATACCTTCAGCGCAATCAAGGCTGAATTTCCAGAAATCAGGTTGCATACCCTCGGGCCACCCGAAGTGGCACATATTGCCAAGCTGGAAAAAATGACCCATCACGAAGTGCTATCTGCCCTCAAAGCAGCCGGCATGAATTCTCTTCCGGGAGCAGGTGCTGAAATCCTGGTAGACCGCGTAAGGAGATTGGTGAGCAATGGAAAATGTGGAGCACAAGAATGGTTGGATGTCATGGCAGCCGCACACCAGCTCAACATCACAACATCTGCCACCATGATGTTTGGTCATGTTGAAACACTGGAGGAGCGATTTGACCACCTGATCAAAATCCGCGAGGTTCAGTCCAGAAAGCCTGAAACAGCCAATGGATTCCTGGCCTTCATCCCCTGGACTTTCCAGGATGTAGATACATTACTGACCAAGATCAGAGGCGTACAAAACCTGACCACCGGTGAAGAATACATCAGGATGATTGCGATCAGCCGGATCATGTTGCCCAACGTTAAAAACATTCAAGCCTCCTGGCTGACCGTAGGTAAAAAGGTTGCTCAAATTTGTTTGCATGCAGGTGCGAATGATTTTGGAAGCATCATGCTGGAAGAAAATGTGGTCAGTGCTGCAGGTGCACCGCATCGTTTCACATACAAGTCGATGCAGGATGCCATCCGCGAAGCGGGATTTGAACCACAGCTCCGCAACCAGGAATACCAGTGGCGCGAGCTGCCTTCCAATATTGAAGAGCAGGTGATCAATTATTAGCGCAATGGTTGTAAGTTGTAGGCTCAAACGATTTGATTATCCCGAGATTTTACAACATACACGATCAGGCCATCACCATTGAATTCGCAGCAGAAATCAGTGATGCAACAAACATGCAGGTCATTGCGATGCAGCATGCGATAGAATCCAGCCCCATCAAGGGTTTTGTCGAGGCGGTGCCCGCCTATGGCAGTTTGACGGTATACTTTAATGACCAGGTTTCAGCAGGAACTGTTCGTGACTGGTTGTCTGATCTCAGTGCTCAGGTTTCCAATACTTCATTAGCAACAGAAGGCAAACAGATCAGCATCCCCGTTTGTTACGACCCTTCACTTGGTGTGGATCTTCCCTGGGTTGCGGAACACCTGAACCTTTCGATGGAAGCCATCATCGCTTTGCACACATCCATTGCGTACCGGGTCTACATGATCGGCTTCATTCCCGGATTTCCATACATGGGAACCTTACCCACAGCATTGGAAGTGCCCAGAAAACAAACCCCATCAATGAAAATTCCTGCTGGAAGCGTGGCCATCGCAGGAAAACAAACAGGGATCTATCCGGCAGAAGTACCTGGCGGTTGGCAGGTGATTGGACGAACACCCTTGAGGATGTTTGATCCATCCACATCACCCTGCAGTTTTTTGAATGCCGGAGACATTGTGCAATTCAAACCCATCACCCTCGAAGCGTTCAATCATTACCAATGAGCATCACCATTCTCAAGCCCGGCATGATGAGCAGCCTGCAAGACCTTGGCAGGTGGGGCTTTCAGCAATTTGGTGTTCCCATTGGTGGCGCAATGGACAAGGTGTCCGCAACATTGGCCAATATGATTTGTGGCAATGATGAAAATGAAGCGGTGGTTGAAATGACCCTGCACGGAACATCCTTCATGTTCAACGAGGCAGCCTATTGTGCGATTGTTGGTGGAGGCTGCAAAGCATTTATTGGCGATGAAGAATTACCCTTCAACCGATTGCTCTGGATTCCCGCATTCAGCATCATCAGGACATCAGCCCATGCGCAAGGATGCAGATCATATCTTGCAGTCAGTGGCGGGTTCAATATCAAAAAAAATTTGGGCAGTGCATCAACCTATACACCATCTGGGATTGGTGGATTGGATGGCAGAAATCTCGCTACGGGAGATATGCTTTCGTTCAAGCGTGAGCAAGTGCTTCAAGCATCATCAACTTTAAAAATGCTTCCTAGTGGAATCGGCATTTCCCACTGGCATACAGCAAACCTTGTTGAAGCAACACCCAATGTTGTAATGGTCCATGCCATCAAGGGACCCGAGTTTGATTTGTTCAATAGCTCATCACAGGAAAATATTTTTACATCTGAGTTCACCATTTCATCCCAGTCCAACAGGATGGGGTATCGCTTGGAAGGAAAGAAATTCGCGCTGGAACAGCAAACCGAAATGGTCTCAACCGCAGTAACCACAGGCATCGTGCAGGTTACCCACGAAGGTGATCCCATCATCCTGATGGCAGACGCACAAACCATCGGCGGTTATCCGCGCATTGCAAGAATCTGTGCGGCAGATATTCCATTGCTTGCGCAAACAAGGCCCGGAGTCAACATCAGGTTCAAAGAAATTGGTGAGGAAGAGAGTTCGAATCGCTGCAAAGAATTAAACAGTAAAATGAAAAGGCTGAAGAACGGCATCAGTATGCCAAGCTAAAATCAATCAGTGAGTTGTTCCAGGATTTCATGATTTTCCAGAACCTGTTGATGGGCGCCATACAATCCAACATTGAAAATAGCATTGGCCAATGCCGTAGAACGGATACTGTATTTATTCCCCAACAATTTTATCATCGGATACAGATATTTCATGATGGTATATCCAATGTTGGGTTCTTTTCTGGGCTCATCAGGATAAATATAACCAGGTCTAAAACTATAGAATGTCAAATTCAGTTTTGCGATCTGATTTTC
>CALPWM020000005.1 GCA_943327275.2 Chitinophaga pinensis | reverse complement strand
GGCAAATGCTGCTGCCGAAGCAGCATTGACAAGGGTGCTCAATGCTACGTATCAGACAAAAGATTACCTGGATCTTGTGATTCAATATAACCTTGCAGCTGAGCAACCAAGGCTGCTTGAAATGGCCATTGCAAAAAATGCCGATAACCTCGGAGGAAATGCAGCAAAGGCCCTGATTGGATCCGGAGGCACTGACCTGGTCTGGAAACTGCTCAACGGCCAGAATGCAGAACGGTCCATGGGCCTGTTGAATGCACTCTCAAAAATTGGAAACACTGCATCAGTGGATATTTTACAAGCAGTTGCTCTGGGCAAAGAGTATCCAGAAACGTTGAAAAAATTTGCAGCTGCAAGAATTGGCCGCAGCGGTGAAGGAGAAAAAAGGGTTTTGAAGATCCTGAAAAACAATCAGGTGCCCAGTGAATTGATTGCTGATGTGGTGGCCAGCGTTAGCGGTTCCTGGCGGGAGTCTGTGCGCAAAGAAGCCAAGCAATACTTGCCCAAACCAACAGTTGTTGAGGAGGTGGTAAAGATTCCAACAATAGATGAACTCAATGCCCTCAAAGCAGTTGCCGCCAATGGCAAGGCAGTATTTGCATCGAACTGTGCTGTTTGCCACAAGGTCAACAATGAGGGCTATGATTTTGGTCCAAAGCTTACAGAGATCGGATCAAAATACGCCAAGGACGGGATGCTCAAGGCCATTGTCTATCCTTCGGAAGGCATTAGTTTTGGCTATGAGGGATGGGTGTTGAAAATGAACGATGGTTCAGAGACCATGGGCATCATATCCAGCAAAACAAAGACGGATATAGAATTAAAAATGCCGGGCGGCATTGTTCAAAAAATCAAGCTTGCATCTGTCAAGTCGATGGAACAGATGAAAACTTCCATGATGTCTGCAGGCTTGCATACTGCAATGTCTCAACAGGAAATGGCAGACCTCCTGGCTTATCTTGATGGGCTAAAAAGAAAATAGGCTTTTTGTTTTCTGTACCTTGCATTCAAACCAAGTTGCATGAAATATTTCCTGCCTTTTCTTTTGTTGTTGACCTTGCAAGCGCAAGCCCAGATTGACCCCAAAACGGTTACCATTGCGCGAGATAGTTTTGGTGTTCCTCATATTTTTGCCAAAACAGATCCGCAGGTTTCCTATGGTTTGGCATGGGCGCATGCAGAGGATGATTTCAAAAGTTTGCAAATGGTTGCGCTTCCCTCCAAAGGTTTGATGGGAAAGGCTTTGGGTAAAGATGGTGTAGCAGGTGATTATGCTTTTGCACTGTTTCGCTGCAAAGAGATCACCGAAGAAAAATGGAATACCCTTTCTCCCGAATTTTTGAGGCTTGCAGAAGGATATGTTCAAGGTATCAATGATTATGCAAAGGCTCATCCTGAAGAGGTGTTGGTGAAGCAATTGTTTCCCATGACGATCAAAGACTACATTGCATCCTCCGTTTTGGCACTGACCATTTTCAATGGCGGAGACAGGGCATTGCGTTCCATCTTTGCCAACAACGTCAATCCTTTGATTGATTATGATAAAATGGGTTCCAATGCCATCGCCATCCACCCCTCACGCACAACAACGGGTGAAGCTTTTTTGGCCATCAATGCCCATCAACCGAATGAAGGACCTGAGGCTTTTTATGAAGCGCATGTCAACAGCGAAGAAGGATGGAATGCCCTGGGAGGCTTGTTGGCTGGAGGGCCTTGTATTTTGCATGGTGTCAACGAAAACCTTGGCTGGGCACATACGGTAAATTTTTGCGACAGGGTGGATATTTTCCAATTGCAAATGAATCCTAAAAACGCCAACCAGTATATGTTTGACGGCGTTTGGACCGATTTGGAGAAAAAGAAAATAAAGCTGCACATCAAGGGCATTCCTATTCCGGTATCAAGAGACCTGTACTGGAGTAAATATGGTGCAACGATGAAAAATGACCAGGGAACCTTTGCCATCAGGCTTGGTGCCAACATGGAAATCCGTGCGCTGGAGCAGTGGTATACCATGAACAAGGCGCAAAACTTCACGCAGTTTTACAAAGCCATATCCATGCAGGGATTGTCCATGTTCAACATCATGTATGCTGACAGGAACGACACCATCTTTTACATCAACAATGCCCTGATGCCTTTGCGCGATCCATCACCGGCATTTGATTGGAAAAAAACATTGCCCGGCAATACCTCAAAGACCCTCTGGAACAAGTTTTATGGCATCAGAGAATTGCCTCAGTATGTCAATCCCTCCAGCGGATTTTTATTCAACACCAATCATTCCTCTTTTTACGCAACTGCTCCTGAAAACAATCTTCTTGCCAGTTCTTTTTCACCAACCAGCAATTGGGAAACCAACCACAACAACCGAAGCAAGCGTTTTCTTGAACTGATGCCTTCCGCCGGAAAAATTGATTTTGATGCATTCAAGCGGATCAAATTTGACCGTCAGTTTCCTGCTGTGTTTGAATTTCCATACAGTGTTGATAGTTTATTTGTGATGAAGAGGGCCAATTATCCGCAGTACGATACATTGTTGCGCAATCTGCAGGAATGGGACAGGCGTGGAGTGACTGAAAGCAAGGGTGCTGCTGCATTTCTGATGGTCTATGAAAAAGTGTCCAGGGCCATGCGTGGAAAGGATTCCAGGGCCCTGACCATGAAAGAATGTGAGCAATTGCTGCAGGATATTCAGGTTCAAATGATAAAAACCTATGGCACTACTGATCTTGCATTGGGGGATATACAAAAGCTGGTTAGGGGAGATAAGGAATTTCCAGGACCAGGCTTGCCAGATCTGCTTGCTCCTGAATGGGGTGTGTCCACAGTCAATGGCAAACGTAAAATCACAGGGGGCGATGCATATGTGGCCATGGTCCGTTTTCCCAAGCAGGGGCTGCCCATCATTGAAACAGTAAACACCTATGGGGCATCTGCAAAACAGGGCAATCCACATTTTGATGATCAGGTGCCTTTATTTTTGCAGCAAAAAACAAAGCCGATGACCTTGGACAAATCAAAGGTACTGGCAACTGCAAAAAGGATCTATCATCCTGGTGAATGATGCCTGATAGGGCTATTTCCCAGTTGATCTTTCTGCAACAATCATCGGACCAAATCGGTTGAATTTATTGCGGGAATTTCCATTGTACCAAATATCTGGATGATCGCTTTCGAGATAGAGTGCACTCTTGCAACCTTGGTCCAGGAAATGTTCAGCGAATTCCCTCATGCTCGCTTCCATGCAGGCGAAATAAACCTTTCCGTCTTTTTTGATGCCGACTCCATTCCGAAGGACTTTTGTTCTGTTGGGCAGCGCTGCATTGATCCTTCCGTCAATCACCAACATAGGCCCTGACTGAATGGCCCCAATGGCATTTTTGTAGGCCCGTTTTGCCTGCAATGGTTCGATGGATGCGCCAGATGCATTAATCTGAAAAACACCAGAGGGCTGGATCTCCAGATTTACTTTGGTGTTCTGTACTGTCTTGATGGGATGAAGCAATTGTCCGTTTTCGATGTAGAGGCCCATGCTTGTAAAGGCGCCACTGAATTTTCCGACACCGGTAATGAACACGATGTTTTTGTTTGACTTCAGCAAGCGTTCAAATGTCATGTAAGGGATTCCTTTGCTGTCTTTCCAATACATTTTTATGGAGGATGCGTCAAAAGTTTGACATTCGGCATGCAGGCATGACAACATGGCGATAATCAACAAGCTGCTCTTCATTTGTTTTGGGTTAGGTTATGCAAAGTTCTATCATTTAATAGACAATTCCATGCTTCAGGATTGTATGATAGGATAAGAACGAATTGGAGATCTTTTGCCAAGAATTTTCTCCAGGTCTTCTTTGTAGAGAATTTCTGATTTGAGCAATTGTTCTGCCACTTCAATCAACAAGGATTTTTTTTCAATGAGCAGCGATTTGGTTTTTTCATAATTGCTGGAAATCAACATCCTGACCTCTTCATCTATGATCTTTCCGGTTTCTTCGCTGAAGGGCTTTACCAGTGCATTTTCTGTTTGCCCAGTTGAGTCATAAAAACTGATGTTCCCAATCTTGCTGCTGAACCCAAAATAAAGGACCATGCTATAGGCTTGTTTTGTTGCTTTCTCAAGATCATCCAAAGCACCTGAGGATACTTCACCAAAAATGATCTCTTCGGCTGCTCTTCCCGCCAGGGCTGCACAGAGCTGTTCATGGAAGGCAGATGCCGAACGGATGTTTTTTTCTTCCGGCAGGTACCATGCTGCCCCAAGGGATTTCCCTCTTGGAACAATGGATACTTTCAACAATGGGTCAATATATTTGAGCATCCAGCTGACCACTGCATGACCAGCTTCATGGTAAGCAATGATCAATTTTTCTTCGGGCGAAATAATCTTGCTTTTTCTTTCCATACCCGCCACTACTCTTTCGATGGCTTCGAGAAATTCCGTCTTGCCTATTTTGTCTTTTTTATTTCTTGCCGTGATAAGGGCCGCCTCATTGCAAATATTGGCAATGTCTGCACCGGAAAAGCCCGGCGTCTGGGTGGCAAGCATATGCACATCCAATTCCTCTGCCATCACCAAAGCGCGAACATGCACCTTGAAGATCTCTTCCCTTTCCTTCAGGTTGGGCAGTTCCAGGTAGATATGCCTGTCGAAACGCCCTGGCCTTAGGAGTGCTGGATCAAGCAAGTCTGCCCTGTTGGTGGCCGCCAATACAATTACGCCGCTGTTGGTATCAAATCCATCCATCTCGGTCAGCAATTGATTGAGGGTGCTTTCCCGTTCATCATTGGACCCACTCATGTATGCGCCTTTGCCACGGGATCTTCCAATGGCATCAATCTCATCAATGAAAACAATGCAAGGTGTTTTTTCTTTGGCAGTTTTGAAAAGATCCCTCACGCGGGAGGCCCCAACACCAACAAACATCTCCACAAAGGCAGAGCCGGAAATAGAAAAGAAGGGAACCTTGGCTTCGCCTGCGACTGCTTTTGCCAGCAGTGTTTTACCGGTACCGGGTGGGCCAACCAGGATGATGCCCTTGGGAATTTTTGCCCCCACTTTTGTAAATTTCTCCGGGGCTTTTAGAAATTCCACAATTTCTTTTACTTCCGTTTCGGCCTCTTCCAGCCCTGCCACATCATCAAATGTTGTCAGGCTGGCCTCTTTCTCCATCAGCTTGGCATTGGATTTTCCAAAATTGAAAATAGAGCTGCCTCCGCCTCCTAGCCCGGACATTCTTCCCGACATCATGCTCCAAAAGAAAAAAAGCAAGGCCAAAGGAATCAACCAGGTGATCAGTTCAGGGAACAACCTGCTTGATTGTGCATAGCGAATATCTGCTCTTTCATTTACAGGAATATTTTTTTCCGCTTCCTCCATTTTCTTTTCGAACGATTCCAAAGAACCAATACTGAACCAATAATGTGGACCAGTTTTTACAACATTTTCATTTTTTATTTTGAGGCTTGTTTTGAAATACGGCTCGTTGATTTTTTCTTTTTTGATGTATACCTCTACTTTTTCCTTGTTGATGATCACCAGTTTTTCGATGGCATTTCTGCTGAGCATTTCCAAGTGGAAAGTTTGCCAGCTGATTTCCTTTTCAGCTGATTTATCTCCCATCAGGTTGGGAAGCAGAAAAAAACCTGCAATGAGGAGAATGACCAGCCATGGGACCGGAAGCTTGAAGTTGGGCTTGGGTGTATTTCTATTTTCCTTATTGGGTTGTTCCGGTATTTTCTCCATGAATTATTTCTGTCCGTAAATCTTGATTATTCCTCAACCCTAAAACATGATGTTCCTCACCGGATTGTCTGATTAATTTGCAGGCTTGCCATCATGCATAAAAAAACACCCTTACTGAAGGGGTGCTTTTTGTTGGCTTCTCAGAGGATTATCTTATGCGGATTCAAAAAACTCTTCAAATACCACTTCGATTCTATTCTCCACCTCGTTGACGCCTGGTGTTGCCCAGGCAGTGTTCTCCGCTTCCTCTTTTTCATAGTGAGATTTAACACTGCCCCTTAAAACAACTTTTGTGCCGAGCACTTCCAGGCGTATGTTGTCTGCTTCATGTCCTGCAGTGGTGATGAAACTTTCCCTGATTCTTTGTTTGATGTCAATGCTGGATGGTTTTTGCTTTACAACAACCATGTTGTTCACACCTTTTACGCCAGTCAATTTCACGATGGCATTTTTTGCTGCAAGCCTTTGATAGCCCCACTCTACTGTTCCATCAATGGAAACCGTTCCGTTTTCGACCTTGACCTTGATCTTATCGTCTGGCACAGAACTGTCCCAACGCAAAGCATTGACGCAGGCTTCAGCAATTTCTGTATCTGATTTCCTGTTTACAGGTGAGATACCCACCTGAATGTCCAATGCAACAGCCTTTACGCCAATGACGTTTTTTGTAATCCTTTCAGCTGTCAATTTTTTGGGGTAGGTATCAACAATTCCTGAAAGTGTTACAATGCCGTTGTTTACTGCAACACCAATTTGGGCAGCATTCATTTCCGGTTCCCATTTGAGTTGGTTTTGTACATCCGTTTGAATTTGAGCATCATTTTTCATACAGTTCCATTTTTATTGATTTAGAATAAATGGCTGTAAAAATATACTCATCAATAACCATGAAAGAGGATGGAGGTCATTCCTGCTGGTGAATCGCATCAGTCATTCGATTGGTATAACTGATGCTAATCAATCGCCTTGTTCAAAAAGTCAATCAGTGGCATCATGGTTTCGAAATGGTCAACAACTTTATTTACCAATTCCTTACTGGTAAGTTCATCATCCGTCACCTCCGTCATTACAACAAAACTTTTCAGTTTCAAGAGTTCTATGGCGGGGTTTTCAGCTTCATAGCCCTTGGGTGGTCTTGTTAGTTTTTCATTTTCGCTCAGTGATCCGAAACTGGCTTTGAATTTTTTCCTGTTGATGATCTTATTGAATGCTTCAACATTATAATCGATTTCCTGCCTGATCTTGTTCAATTCAGGAGCCATCGGCATCCAAAAACCTCCGCCGATAAAACTTGCCCCCGGTTCAAGGTGGAAGTAATAGCCGGCACACTGCACTTTTTTGCCTCCCTTGCTGAAACTGGCGCCCATATTGGTTTTATAGGGCTCCTTGTTTTTGCTGAACCGCACATCCCGGTTGATCCTGAATACACATTGTTTGGGTTCAAGGTCTGTAAGGCTTGTGTCAATTTTCTTCATCCTGCCCAATATTTCCCCAACAAAATCCAGGTAGTTTTCCTTTGCTTGCTCATATCCTTTCCTGTTCTGGTCAAACCATTCTTTGCTGTTGTTTTTCTTCAGCGCCTTCAGGAATTTTACTGTTTCTGGATTGATCATTGTTTTGATTTTGATGGTCTTTCACCACGATGTCAGATTGAACTCTTTTCATAAAGTTAAGATACTCTTCATTCAATGCAGCAACACATTGGTTCTATCTCATATTTGTTCATGAGCAGGATCATGCAGCTTGCTTTTTCGCATCATCTCTCATGCAAGCGTACCGCTATAATTTCGTTAAATATTGATTATTCATCCCTAAAAATGTATACAATGAAAAAACTATCACTTGCTACTTGTCTGTTTTTATTGATTGCTTCGGCGACAGCACAGGTTCAAAAAAATAATTGGTTGATTGGTGGAGGCACCAAATTTTCTTCCAATAAGACAGCCGATATTACAACAACCATGTTTGAATTCAGTCCTAATGCTGGCTATTTTTTCGTCAATAATTTTGCTGTTGGACTCAGGGCAGGGATAAGCAGCGTTAAATTAGAAGGTACTGATGCAGTAAGCAGCAGCCTTTTCAGTCCTTTTCTGAGGTATTATTTTCTGCCTGCTGCTAACAAGGTCAATTTCATGTTGGATGGAAGTTTTGGATTTGGATCAACTTCTGCAGTTGGTGAAACAATAAGCCAAAATGGATTTGGTTTTGCTGCCGGACCTGCTATTTTTCTGAACAAGCATACTGCTTTGGAATTCACGCTGGGCTATAATTCCATCAAATTTGAGAATGATCCCGACAGGAGCAATACCTTTAGCGTAGGTGTTGGATTTCAGGTCCATCTTTTGGGGAGTAAAAAATAGGGTTTTGTACAATTGAATAGTTGTTATTGTAGTTTGGGCCGCACTTTTGTGCGGCCTTTGCTTTTGGATTCCCTGAAAAATCATACATTTATTTCTCAGATTTACATTTTATTCAACCCGCTACAATGACCAGATTCAAACTTTTTCTTGCTTTCTTTTTTATCCTCAGCAATGTCTCATTGAACGCACAGTCTTCTGCTGAAGAACAATGGGAGTCCATGTTCAATGGAAAGGACCTCAGCAAGTGGAAGCCTAAAATCAGGAACCATGCCGCGGGGGATAATTTTGGAAACACCTTCAGGGTGGAAGATGGCAAACTGGTTGTACGGTACGACGCCTACGACAAGTTCAATGAAAAATTCGGACACTTGTTCTACTATAAACCCTTCAATTATTACCGCATCAGACTTGAGTACAGGTTTGTGGGTGATCAGGCCAAGGAAGGTCCGGGTTGGGCACTGCGCAACAGTGGCATCATGGTGCATGGACAAACCCCCGAAAGCATGGGAAGAGACCAAGATTTTCCTGTTTCGATTGAAGTCCAATTGTTGGGTGGAGATGGAAAAAACAAAAGAACAACCTGCAATTTGTGTACCCCAGGAACCAATGTGGAGATGAATGGAAAACTTTTTACCCCACACTGCATCAACTCAAATTCTGACACCTACCATGGAGACCAATGGGTAAGGGCTGAAGTGCTTGTTTTGGGTGATTCTGTAGTGAAGCATTTTGCCAACGGCATGGAAGTTTTGTCCTACCAAAAACCTCAGGTGGGTGGAGGAAATGTCGATGGCCAGGAGATCAAATTTGGCCAACCTGGGCAATTGCTCAAGGGTGGAACCATATCATTGCAAAGCGAGAGTCATCCTGTTGAATTCAAGAACATAGAGATTTTAGACCTAGAAGGATGCATGGACCCCAAGGCCATCAATTATAAATCCTATTACATCAAGTCAAAACCCGAAGACTGCAGGTATAAAAAGAAGAAATGATTGGATGCTGACCCTCAAGCGCAGCAACAATGAGCCATCAGTATTTTTTGTACTGCTCCGGATCCAATGCCTTTGGCCCCCAATGATCAAAGAATTCCAGTACTTTTCTTTTACTATAAGATTTGTCTTCCTCAAGGTAAGCGCTGTTTTGGGTATGCAACCTGTTGCCTTTGGCGTCCAGCATGATGAAAACCGGGAATCCAAACCGTTGGGGATAGCCGAACCTTTTGAGCACGTCTGGGTTGCGATTTTCCGGGCTGTAATTCATGTGGTAGACAATGTAATTTTTGTTCATCGCTGAATCAAGCTGTTGATCCTTGTTCACAAAATCATTGAACCTTGCACACCATACGCACCAGTTGCCGCCAATCTGTACAAAAACATGTTTGTTCTCTTTTTTGGCCTGGGTCAAAACGATCTTCAAAGCAGAATCAACATTTTCATATGGGTTGTACAACTTGAAGTTTTTCATGTCCTGCGAGAAGCTCAGTTGAGACAGGAGTACGAAGATGATGAGCAGACGAAAAATTTTCATGTTGGATGTATTTAATCTCATGGAAGGTATTCATTTTTTATTGGTAACTCCGGCCAAGTGTATCACAAGCTGCTTTCAGCAGCGAGAAATTGTCGTTGGTATCCTGTCCCATTTCCCACATCATGATACCCGATCCCTGTGTATTGCCCAGGATTGCTTTTCTCTTTACGGTAAGTTGCCCGTTGTAGTAGATGGTGTATGCCGGAAATCCAGTGGCTGAAACTGTTGCTGAGTCTGAATTTGCTGATCCACCTCTGCCCAGAATTGCAGCATAAGTCTGCACTGTTCCGGTTTGTGTTATGCCGCTTGGGCGACCGTAGGCTGGGATTCCCAGGATGGCTTTTCTTTTTGGCATTCCTGCTGTGTTGACCCAGTAGTTCAAACTGGTTTCTGCCAACTTGATGTCGCTATGGTGCCTGAAGGGGGCTGTAGTACTGAAATCATCGTAGGCCATGATGTTGAAAAAATCCACATGTTCTCCTTGTAGCAATTCCTTGGTAATGGCATCTCTGTATTGGCCTGCATACTTACCACTTGTGATGGCGGCAGACAAATAGTATTTCCCATCAAGATGAAGGCTGTCGCCCAATTCCTGTAGCAGTTTGGTAAATGTTACCGACGTTCCATCAGCGGTAGATGGATATTCCCAATCGATATCAATTCCATGGAGCGCATTCGTTCTGACCAGCAACATGGCTTGTTTCACAAAGGCATTTCTGCCTGCCGGAGTAGCAGCCATCTGTTGCCAATCTGTTGTTGATCCGAATATGGATAGAAATACTTTTGCCCCATTGCTTTTGGCCTTGCTTGAAACAGTTCCAAACACAGTTGGATTTTGAATCACAATATTCCCGTTGGCGGCAACGGTTCCAAATGCATAGTTGACCACGTTGCACATTTTGAACTTCTGATCTGGGATGGCATTGGGGTCTCTGTATGAAGGGAAATATCCTGCGACAATGGTTCCCAAAGCCGGTGGTGCTTTGATGACAGGCGCAGGAATGACAGGTGTAGTTCCTCCACCCTGTGGAGCTTTGATTTCAGATTTTTTACAGGCATTGAAAATGGCAGCAATCATGATCCATTGTGCCCAGCGTTTGTTGTTCCTCATGTATTTCCAGTGTTTCATTCCTTGGTTAAAATCCAATTTTTGCTTCATTGATGCGCTCTGTAGGGTTCATGATACAGGTAAGCATCGAACCATCTTTGAAGAGCTCGACAATCCTATAGCCCTTGTAGTTCGTTCCCCAGTTACCGCCAACATGGCTATCAAACATATAAGGAATACCATCCTGCCATTTGATGTTGTCCTGGTCATGTTCATGGCCATGGAATACGGCACGAAGGTTTTTTTGCTTTTTGACAAGTTCTACAAACGGGGTGGATTCAATGGCATGCTTGGTCCATTTGATCGGAGGGATGTGGATGAACAGGAGGATGTTCTCAGCCTCCTTGTGCTCTTCAAATTTTTGGGACAGCCATTCGAGATCAGGAGGAAGGTATTCTCCTTTCTTGTTGGATGTTGTTGCAAACAGCAAGACTGTTTTTTTGATGACCACATCAAAGTTGAGTGGTGAATTCCAGGCGGTTTCCCATTCCTCTTTTGTTGCGAGGTCGTGGTTTCCCTGTGTAACATAGTATTTGAAGTCCAGGTTATCCAGTGTTTTTTTGGCTTCCCCGAAATAGCTGATGTCATCATGGACGATATCGCCATTGATCACGCCGAAATCGAATGCATTTGAGCGGTGCATTGCATTCATGTGCCCGACTGCGGTGTCAAGGTATTCCTGATATGGGGTTTTTGCTTGCCCGAAATGTGCATCGGATGCAATGGCAAAGCGAAGGATGGGCTTTTTTTTCTCAAATCCGCTGAGGTCTGAGGCGAGCAAGGATTTTCCATTGACCAGCAGGATGGCAGTGGAAACACTTTGAATAAATCGCCGGCGATTGATCATTTTTTGTTGTTTTGGAGGGCATAAAATACAACAAAAATGTCAATTGTCTGCTTGGCGAAATGCGTTATTGGTTGGAGAACACTTTTTTCAGCAGGTCACTGGTCCTGGCCAATGGATCCTTTCTGATGTTCTTTTCTTCGATGGCTATTTGGGTAAAAATTCCCTGCAGCGCCTTTTCAGTGACGTAGCCACTGAGATCAGGATTCATCTTTTGGAGGCTGAATTTATTGTAGGCGTTGATCATTGTTGACCAATATTTTGTTGCACCGGTTTTTTCAAGGGAACGGTTGATGACAGGCTTGAATGCTTCGCCCAGTGGTGCAGTGGTTTTGCTTCTCAGAAATCCTGTTGCTGCGGTATCCGCTCCTTTTAAAATCCCAATGGCATCATTGACATCCATTTGCTTGATGGCGTTAATGAAAATCGGTGCAGCCTCCTTGCAGGCCTCTTCCGCACCCCGGTTCATGCTGGTGATGGCATCGTCCACCATCTTTCCGAGTCCTGCGCCGCGAAGCACCTTTTCAACCTTCTGGGCTTCGGCCGGTAAAATTATTTTCAAGAGGGGGTTGCCCAGGAATCCATTTTCTTTTGAAAGCGCATTCGCTCCTTTTTCTGCACCAATGGCAAGGGCCTCTTTTAACCCTGCCGCAATGTCCTGTACACCCAGTTGCCCACCATTTCCTGCAACCGTCTCCTTGGCCTTTTTGATCAGGGATTTCAATTGCTGGGCATTGACTGTTGATGTTGTTGCTAACAGGATCAGGAGTGAGATGAATATTTTCATGGGATGAATTTTTCTTTCAATGCAAAAATACCAAAGCCTCGCCATCCATGGGCGATTTTGATAGCCAGTCTTTGGTTAAAGTTGAAACGAAATAGCTATAAGATTCGCCCCTTGATCATGGTCATCTGAACATTGATCCTTTCATCAAAGATCAGCAGGTCTGCATCCATTCCTGCTTTGATGGAGCCAATCCTGTCATTCATCTTGATGATCCTGGCTGGGGTGGCTGTCATCATGGTGATGGCGTCGTGCAAAGAAATTTCAGCAAGATCAATCATGGTGCGCACCAGCCGGTCTGTCGTGGCGATGCTGCCAGCAAATGCAGAACGGTCGGGCAGTTTGGCAACACCTTCCTCGGTAATAACCCTGAGCCCACTGTTGATGTTTCCCAGGATATATTCTCCTTCTGGCATGCCGGAAGCCCTCATGGAGTCTGTGATCAGGGCAGTATGGTCAGGCCCTTTGATCTTATGGACCAGTTTCAGCAATGGTCCTGGTAGGTGCACGCCATCGGCAATGATTTCAACATCCAGGGCATCATGTAAGTACCCGGCTTCTACAACACCCGCGTAACGCCGGGCATTGCGTCGCACAACACCAGACATGGCAGAGTAAAAATGGGTCAGCAGGCTATAGCCATTTTCAAATGCTTCGAGGGCTTCTTCGTAAACGGCTTCGGTATGGGCCATGGAGGCGATGATGCCCCGCTCATGGAGAATTTTTCCAAATGCAATGGCTCCTTTTCTTTCGGGTGCCACGCTCCATCTTTTGATGGACTTTGAATATTCCAGGATTTCCATGTATTCGGCCGGGTCCGGATCCCTGATGTATTTTGGATCCTGTGCACCCCGTTGGTTCATGGCGAAATAAGGACCCTCTAGGTGAAGGCCCACAAAGGAGGCACCATTGGTATTGATGGCATTCGCTCTTTCGTAAACGTTAAGCACTTGTAGAATGCCCTCCTTTTCTGCTGTAGTGGTGGTGGGCATCATGGAAGTGGTGCCATGCTTTGCGTGGATGGCCGCTATTGCCAAAAATGCCTCTTCCGTGCCATCCATGAAGTCGTGACCGCCTCCGCCATGCACGTGAATATCCACAAAGCCAGGTGAGATGTATTGTCCATTGGCATCCGTATTGATGGCATCAGGAAATGCTACATTCCCTTCTTCAACAGCAATGATTTTTCCGCCCTCCACAAGCACTGTTCCATTTTCAACAATGCGGTTGGGTAAAATTATTTTTCCGTTGAATATCCTGTGTCTTTGGTGCATGATCTTTGATATTACCAGGTTTGGCAATGTTACAAAGGTGTGGGATTTTATGCATCAGACCTTTAAAAATATTTTCTTCCGGTAAAGAAAATACAAGAAAATCCATTTGATGAATACCACTGAAATGGCCATGGCCACTGCATTGTAGGGATCTCCTATCAGGTCTCCCAGCCACTGGAAGAATCCCTTGTTGGCATAAGACCAGCTGATGAACTTGCCAGACATGTAAATGAGGATGGAATTCATGCCAATCACCTTGAAAAAGAATGCCCATTTTGTATAACCCCGCACATCAATCACCCAATAGAAAAGCGCAAAAAGCAATAGGCTGAACCCCACGGTATGCATCACAAAAGAACTGGACCAAAGGTTTTTGTTGATGGGAAAATCGATGCTCCAGAGCTGAGCGATGCCCAGGGAAACCAGTCCCGCTAGGGCCATCATGCCTGATTTTTTTATGGGAGCATCACTGTTGTTCTTGAGGTAATTTCCTGCAATGATTCCTGCCAGGGCCGAACTGATCGCCGGGATATTGTTGAAGAGCCCCACGGTATCATGGATGCCCCTGGATAATTTTCCGGGGAGAACCGTTCTGTCAAAATAGGAGGAAAAGTTTCCAGCTTCGGTAAGGTCTCCTGGCAGAAAACCCGGCGCAGAACTGAATTTCATCAATAGCCAGTATCCGACAAGCAGCGCTGTGAACCAGATGATTTGCGTCCTTTCTTTTGTGTAGAGGTAAATGATGCTTCCCAACATGGTAGCAATCCCAATCCTTCCCAGCACGCTCATGAACCTGATGTCACTGATGGGTCTGAGTTGCAATCCATTGTTGTAAATGATTCCCAATATTACTAGGATCATGCCTCTTTTGATGACCTTCCAGAGCAGGGCATTTTTGGATTTTCCAGCGGCTATTGCACTGCCGATGGCATAAGGAGTAGAAACCCCAGACAAGAAAATGAATAGCGGGAAAATCAGGTCATAGGCCGTGAATCCGTTCCAGACTGGATGTTCAAATTGAGCTGAAAGCCCCTCCCAGAAAGGATGATGGGTGATGGCCCCCATCGAATGGAATACTTCTTCAGCGCCGATGATCCAAAACATGTCAAATCCCCGGAGGGCATCGAGAGAGAGAAGTCTTTGTTTGATGGTTGGAGAATCGTTCATGGCATTCAGCAGTTCGGTTGATTGAATGTAGCGAAAACAAGGCTTTTTTACGCAATATTTTGATGAAAAAACGGGAATAAAACAGAATAAAAGCATGCCTAAGATATATTCCAATCCTTTCTTCAAAAGTAATTTTGTGGTGAGACCAAAAGTTCACAAAAAGAGAACATTTATAAAAAATCATTATCTTTGCATGAGGGTTCATTTGATAAGGCGAGAGACACTTGAGGCGTATGGCAAATTGAATCCCATGGCAAGAAATGCGCTGGAGGCATTCTTATCCAAAGTCAGGTACGCTGATTGGAGCATTCCTGCTGATATCCAAAAAACGTTTAAGGATGCTGATATTATTGGCAGAGGGGCCAACAGAATCATTTTCAATATCAATGGAAACAGATATAGGTTGATATGCAAATATGTTTTTGGGGCCAAGCAGGTTCATCTGTTTGTCTGTTGGATAGGTTCGCATCCCGAATATGATTTCATTTGCTCAAATGGCAGACAATACACCATCAATATTTTTTAATCCAATGAAAGAACTAAAATATACAATCATCAAGTCTAAGCAGCAGTACAATGCGTATTGCAAAATATTGGAAGACCTTGTTTTTCAAAAATCTAAATCCGTCAGGATTCGGGATGAAATTGACTTGTTAACCCTGTTGATAGAAAACTGGGATCAGGAGCATGGACAGTTTAAGGATTTGGATCCTGTTGCACTGTTGAAATCCTTGATGGATGCTCATCATATCAAAGCAATAGCCCTTTCTGGTATTCTTGGCATCAGCAGGGGATATATGTCAGATATTCTCCATTACAAAAAAGGCTTGTCCAAAGATGTCATTCGTAAATTATCATCTTTGTTCAAAGTGCGGCAGGATGCCTTCAATCGGACCTATGAACTCAAGCCGCAGCGCCAACTTCAAATATCTTCCTAATCTACATTAAACCTTCGGCTCCCATCCCTTTTCGTATTCCCTGCTCCAGAGCTTCATGGCTTCCTTGTCATTAAGGATCCTTCCGTTGCTTGGATCGATCTTGAGTGCCCGTCCTGTTCGTTGGGAGATATTTCCCAATTGTACAAGCAGGGTGCTTTGGTGTCCACTCAGGATATCTGAATTCAGGGCTGTGCCTTTTTTGATGGCACTGAAAAAATTCTGGATGTGCAATGCATCCAATTCCATGCCCGGACCAGTCCTGTCAAGGGCATTGGCGGTGATATCATTTTTCACTTCTTTTACCAGCTTGCTTTTGAGGTCGAATATCTTGTAGGAGTTGCCGCTTTCGATCAATAGTGATCCTGTTTCACCATAGAAAATCACACCAACGGAGCTTCCTTCAATGGATTTTCCATTGCAGGACCTTCCTTCCCAGCTGATGAGGGTATTGTTGGCGAACTCCAGATCAATCACTTGTGTGTCTGGTGTTTCCCAATCATCCTGGTAGCGGTATCGACCGCCGGCAGATGTTACACGGGTTGGATAGTCAACACCCAGTCCCCAGCGGGCAAGGTCTACCATGTGCGTGCCGTTGTTCAAGGCCTCGCCGGTTCCCCAATGCCAGAACCAATGCCAGTTGTAATGAATCAGGTTGTCCTTGTATGCCATCCGGGGAGCGGGTCCTTGCCAGAGGTCATAGTTCAGCCAGGAAGGAACTTCGACAACATTGCCTTTACCGATGGATTCCCTGTTGTTGGTATACCATGTTTTTGCATAGTATGGCCTGCCGATGGCTCCTGCATGAAGCTCTTTGATGGCTGCAATCACATTGGGCCAGGACCTCCGCTGGTTGCCCATTTGAAGTAGTTTATTGTGTTTGGCTGCAGCCTTCACCAGCATCTCCCCTTCATTGGGATTGTGGCTGCAGGGTTTCTCCAGGTACACATGCTTTCCTGCCGCCACGGCCAGCAACGCCGCTGGCGCATGCCAGTGGTCTGGTGCTGTCACAATCAACAGGTCAAGGTTTTTGTCTTCCAATGCTTTCCTAAAATCACCTTCCGCCTTTGGCTTTTTCTGTTGTGCCTTTTCCACTGCATTCACGCATTTGTCTGAAGCCTTGGAGTCAACATCACAGACATACATCAGCTCGCATTCTTTCTGTGAAGCGAAGTTGGTGCTGACCGACAAACCCCTGCTGTTGACACCCATCACGGCAGCAGTGATTTTTTCGTTGGATCCAAGGATATTGCGGTACTGGCTTGCAGAAAAACCCGGCAGAATGCCGCCAAAGGCAATGGCAGCAGAGGCTGCAGATGTTTTTTGGATAAAACTTCTTCTGGAACGACTCATGAGGGAAGGTTTAATGATTGAATGATCTTGTTGGCTTTTTTGAGATGGCTATCGTATACATCTTTCAATTGAATGGAGTTTCCGCTCTTGCGTTTGCTTTCATCTGCGGCTTCCATAAACGTATAAATCTCCACTGTTTCT
This sequence comes from Chitinophaga pinensis, assembly GCA_943327275.2. Lineage (GTDB taxonomy): Bacteria > Bacteroidota > Bacteroidia > Chitinophagales > Chitinophagaceae > Pollutibacter. Next base: position 13,968 of record CALPWM020000005.1, on the reverse strand, counting down.
TTGGGACTGATGGGCAGGTTGCCTGTTTTGAAAAAAGCGATGATCCTGTCGAGCAGGTTGTCATAACCTTTGTATGGTCCCAGGGTTATTGGTCCTTTTTCTCCATAAGCCGTTCCGCCATATTCATGCTTGCCGGTGCGGGTGCCCCTGAAGGTACCGATCCTGCCATCCTCCCAAACGCCCACCACTATTTCTGTTCCTTCGGTTTGGGTGCGGGAAAGGGATTGGCATCCTGTTCCCATCACAGTGTAGAGTGTTTCAACGCCATGGATGCCGTACCAGAACAGATCGGGATGGGTAGGTTCGAGGGTCGCCGGACTGAAACAGTCAGCCCCCAAGATCTTTCCAACCTTGCCCGAAGCCGCTTCCTGCGCGGATTCCATGTACCGCAGGGATGAGCTTGAGAAAAATGGGACCTTCAGTTTTTCGGAGATCGCATAGAGTGCGATGGCATCTGTAAGGGTTCCTGCCACGGGCTTGTCAATGAAGAGGGGTTTCCCTGCTTTCATCACCTCCAGTGCTTGTTGCAGATGGGGTCTGCCATCGTTGGTTTCCAATAAAATGAAATCAACTTTCTTCAGGAGGTCAGCAATAGAGTCCACGATTTCCACACCCATCTTCTTGACTTCTTCAATATAGCCTGGGATTCTTTTGGTGGAGGACTCGATGTCTGCGCTGCCATTAGGGTAGGCAGCAACAATACGAAAGCCTTTGTATTTATCAGGAGTATTGCCTGTGTTCAATGCCTTGGTGAAGGCGATGCTGTGCGAGGTATCGAGCCCAATGATGCCGATTCTTCCAGCGTCGCCAAGCTTTGGGTTTGGTTTGATCCAACTAGACAATCCCAATGCCATTCCAGACATGCCAGCATCGCGCATGAAGCGCCTGCGGTCGTATATTTTCATGAGCAATCGTTTGTTTGCCTCAGTAAGTTATAAATAAATGAGATAAATCCTGCAAAATCTGTTTTGGTTTACCATCATCTGAATTATTGTTATATTCAGGAAGTGAATGAAAATATTCACTTAACCTTTGATGGTAATTATCTAAAATTCAGATCATGTCTTCTTCAATTCTCTTGGGTGTATTGCTCATGTCTTTCTTGCTAACCATGGTGTATGGCATCCGAAAAAAGAATAAAACAGTTATTGGAGTTTCACTGGCTTTGTTGGTGATAACTGTCGGTGTTATCGGGAGTCTGATCTATACGTTAGAGAAGACTTCATGATGCCAATCTGCCGATCTTGTCTTGAAAATTTTTCAGGTAGATCGCTTTTAGTTCGTCTCTCAAGAAAGATTCTTCGATCATTTTTATCACGTTGTCTTTTTTGCTGATGAATTGTTGAAAAATTCTTTCTGCCCTCAGGGGAATGATGTCAATCTGTTTTGCCAGCTCAAGGAAATCCATTCTACCATAGTATCCGTATTTACTGTAAAATGGGGCATCATGATCCTTTTCATAGAGTTGTAATGCGGTATCCGATTCACCCGGACTGTGGATGATTGAACACAAGAGGTCATAGGCCGGACTAAGTTGATATTCTCCTTCGTCATTTCTGATCAAAGAAAAGTTCTTGAGGTGTGCGTCTCCATTGGAAAGTACATAGTTGAATATCACCAATGTGAACAGCCGCTCTGTTGCGATGACGGATGCCGGTACAAACTGTTGAATGAGTTTTCCGATATCTGCATAGCTTCCACTGTACTTGAAATGTTCACCATGTGTATCGGAAGACTTTCCGGCTAATTGTGCAAAATCTTCCTGTTGAAATTTCCCTCCATTGGGTCGAACATCAAATCGCTTGGTTAGATACGCAGGGGAACCATCCTTGAAATATATAAGTGAATTGGCTGCGACGGGTATTTTAAAGACTTGTCTGGCAATTTGCATGGTCAGGTGCTCGTTTTCCGGGATTGCATCCAGGTATGCAAATTGTTTGGCGAGTGGTATGGGTTTGATGATGTATTGCCCACCGCTTCCGGTTAATACCAGTTCATTCTGTTTGAGTTTCAGTGAATATTTCAGTTGTACGCCTGAAATAGAGAATCGCTGGCTGTATGATTGAAACTCAGCCAGGGTTTCATTATTTGGAGGGTCAAAGGGTAAAATATGTGAAATCCGAAGACCGTTAAATAACAATTTTCTGCAGTCAAGGCAATACCCTTCTTTGACTTTTTTGTAGCATCCAAAACATTTCATACTGGTAATGCTTTTATGGTAACAGCGCCAATGGTGTCCTCTCCGGCGGTTAGCAGCAGTCTTGAAAAATCATCTTTTTCATCAATTTTCAGCAGCCGGCATTGTATATCCTTGTTGATGCCTTCAGCAAGCAGTCCCTGAAAAAAAGGGAAGAGGTGATCAGACTGAAAACGCTGTTGACGTTTGGGTAAACTGAGGCTGATGGAAGGTTTTGCTGGGTTAAGAAAGTATACATCTTGATAACGGAACTGGTATTTACCAGCTGTATCTTTTTCCAGGATCCCAGCCATTTCTCCGTTGATATAGACGCCACCTTTCATTCAATGGTTTTTTTGATTTGAAGGTTTATTTCCAGTCCCAATACAGTAGCAATTTTTGCAAGCGTAGAAAATGAGGGGTTTCCCTTACCATTTTCTATCATATAAATCGTTTTGGCAGTAATGCCTGTCAATTCTGCCAGATCTTCCTGCCTGATCTGGAGTTTGGCTCTTCTCTCTTGCATGTATTCCCCAATTGCAAACAAATCCATCGGAATTATATTTCTTATTTAGAGACTAAATTAAGAAAACTTCTTGAATATTGATAATATTCGGAAATATAATACTGAAATATCAAAACATATTTATACAGGGAATAGAAAAAGTTTATCCCCACACCTCCGAGAAGAGATTACAGATCTTCTTCCTCAAGTTCAACTAGAGGCCAATCCGAAGATTCATCTCCGCAATCTTGAACCCCTTGCTTTTCACAAGCTTTGCTTCTTCGGAATGTTCATTCAGCAAAGGATTGGTATGGTTGAAATGAATGAACATGATCTTTTCTTTTTCTTTGGCAGGCAGTGCATCGAAAAGCTGCATGCTTTCCTGCACAAGCGGATGCGGTATTTCGGCGATGTTGCGGTTGCCTACTTCTGCAGCACTGAAAAAAGTGCCATCGATCAATGCATGATCGACTTCTTTGATGAGGGAAACAATATCTGTTTTCCATTTTTCCCACTTGTCGATATCCGGGATGAAGAGTAGTTTCTTGTGCGGACCTTCAATGATGAATCCAACGGTTTCAGAAAACTCATCCCGATGGGGAACAAGCATCGGCTTTACCCTGAGCGATGGGCTGATGTTTTCCCATTTCCCTTCTGACAAAGGGTTGATGCGAATGTTGTTCAAGGAAACCAACTGACTCCAGGGACCATTGTTATCCAGAAAAATTTTCATTTTGGGCATGGCATATACCGGCACGGACTTGCTGTTCATGGCTTCACGACCCAAGAACATCAATCCCACATAATGCCCCATGTGCGCGTGGGTAATGAAAATCCCGTCGGGTGTTTTTTCGCCAGAGGAAGGCAGCAAACCCTTGAGGAAATTGGTCTGGACTACAAAATCAGGACTGGCTTCAAACAGAAATTTCTTCTTGGATGCCGGGTCAATCAGCCCCAGCGATACCACTTTTTTATTCGGATCAATCATCTTGCAGCAATCTTTTTCGCAGCCCATATGGGGCGAACCTCCATCCTGCAAGGTCCCCAGCACTAAAACAAATGGATCCTGCTTAGGGTTTGTTGCTTGCCCATTGCAAACCGCAACAACCATAAAAGAAAGCATCAAACAGAAAAACTTCATGGCCTTGATTGAATTGTTAAATTATGTTATTTGTCCAATATTGGGGAAGGATTATATTTGAAATAGACATCTATTATCCTGTAAACGATTACTCAATTAAAAAAACACAACATGAAAAAATTATTTTCAATGCTGGTTGCCATGACAGCCCTGCTTTTTTCCCTTCAAGCACAACCTCCAGGTGGCGGCGATCCTGAAGCCATGAAGGCAAGGATGAAAGAGCGCATGAAGCCTATGCTGGTCCAGCAAGCGGGAGTTTCAGATGCTGAGGCTGATAAGATCCTTGACATCAACTTTGATTTTCAAATGAAGTCAAGGCCCATCCGCATGGACCAGTCGCTCAGCGAAGACGATAAGAAAAAGAAAATGAAAGAGGCGGAAGACGCACGCGATGCCTCCATGAAAGCCATTCCATTGACCGAAGAGAAAATGGCAAAGATCAAGGCATTTTATGATGAAATGAGGAAGCGCCAACAAGAAGGCAGAGGTGGACAAGGTGGCGGACAAGGCGGTGGCCAAGGCCGTGGTGGAAACCAGCAATAAGCCTTGTCAAGACCTTTGATCATTCAGGGGTTTGGTTGTGATGTTGTGGCAGGAGAAAAATTACTCCTTCACAACAGAGGAGCCAAACCCCTTCTTTTTTAGTAATTTCAAGCAAACAAAATACCATGAGCAGTCGCCGTGATTTTATCCAAAAGCTTTCAGCGCCTATCATTGCCTTGCCCTTTATCAAAAGCCTAAACGTTGAGGAAACCCCTTACGATGGTCCTATTTTGCGCATTGCCATCATGGGCCTGGGCGGATATGCAACCCGTGTTGCAGAAGCCATGCAGTCCTGCAAGAAGGCCAAAGTGGTGGGGCTGATCAGCGGAACGCCTACTAAAATCAAGGCCTGGAGAGAAAAATACAATATCGCGGAAAGCAATTGCTACGACTATGGCAATTTCGAAGCGATCAAAGACAACAAGGAAATTGATGCCGTTTATATCATCACACCCAATGCCTTGCACAAGGAGCAGGCCATCCGGGTTGCCAATACCGGTAAGCATGTGATTGTAGAGAAGCCCATGGCACTGAACGCCAAAGAGGCCAGTGAAATGATTGATGCCTGTAAAAAGGCAGGGGTTCAATTGCTGGTGGGATACAGGATGCATTTTGAGCCCAAGACCCTTGAAGTGATCAGGATGAGAAGGGAAGGTGAATTCGGAAAAATCAAGTTTTTTCAGGGATTGACGGGCTTTCGCATTGGCGATCCCAAACAATGGCGCCTGAACAAGCAGCTCGCCGGTGGCGGATCGATGATGGACATTGGCATTTATGCCATCAACGGGATGCGCTACATGACTGGGGAAGAGCCCATTTGGGTCACTGCACAGGAAACAAAAACCGATCCCGTTAAATTTGCGGAAGGGGTGGATGAAACGATACAGTTCCAGGCAGGTTTCCCAAGTGGCGCCGTTGCCTCCTGTTTGTCAAGCTATGGCATGAGCAATCTCGACAGATTCTTTCTAAACGGGGAAAAGGGTTTTGCCGAGATGCAACCCTCCACCGGTTACGGACCGATCAAAGGCCGCACCCACAAGGGAGAACTCACTCAGCCACACCAGGCCCATCAAACTACTCAAATGGATGAATTTGCCGCTATTCTCTTGGAAGGCAAAAAGCCCATTGTTCCGGCAGATGGTGAAGAGGGATTGAAAGACATGAAGATCATCGATGCCATTTATCTGGCGGTGAAAACAGGAAAGCGCGTAAGACTGGCTTAAAGACCTTTTGCAAAAACATAAACCATCTCATTGATGCCAGGGGCATTTGCAGCATAAACAATCAAATCCAGCTCATTGGTCCTGACCAGTAGGCTATAGTGGGCGCCCAGGAATTTTACTTCTATCACAACGCCAGAAATCCCCTTGGTTGGATCCTTGCCAATGTCAATTTTTTCAGGACGGACAAACATGGTTTCTTTTTTTCCCTCAAAACCAAACAGTGTATAAAGGGTCTCTTGTGCTGGTGAAATCATGTTGTACTCTCCCAGCAATCCGGAAATGTATTCATCCTTGGGCATTGCGTATGCCTCTTTGGGGGATCCCTGAAAAATCAGTTCTCCATGCTTCATGATCAGCAGCTCATCGGCCCAGGACAATACTTCTATTGGGTCATGGGAAACCAGCACGCAGGTAATGGCCATCTTGTTGCAGATCTGGCGAATAACATCATTGATAATTCTGTTGTTGAACAGGTCGAGGTTGGTAAAAGGCTCATCAAGCAGCAGCAGACGCGGTTTGCCAACAAGCAAACGGGCCAGGGCGATGCGCTGGCGCTCTCCGCCAGAAAGTTGATGCACCTTGCGATCCAGCAGGTGATTGATCCTGCAAATTGAATAAATCGCTGCTGCTTCTTCATCTTCCATCTTGTTGGCCATCTCCAACAATTCGTGCACGCGGTAATTGTTTCTCAACTCAAAATGTTGAGAAAGGTAGGCAATGGCTTCATGGCCTGGCAGCAATACTTCATCTGGTCCTTTGACGCGCGATCCTTCAAAAAAGGTATTCCCAGAACTGGGTTGCACCAATCCTGCCATCATCTTCATGACGGTGCTTTTCCCGGAACCGGTTTCACCCATCAAGGCAACTTTTTTACCTGTAGAAATCGAAAAGCAGACTTCTTTAACCAACGTTCGGCCCTCCTCTTCTCTGCTGATATCTTCGACCGATAATAAATGCATTGGAAATTATTTTATGGATTGCTGCTGGTGCAAAAGTAATCCATAAGCAGCCATTGCGGATAAGTTATTACCTTCAAGAAAGGTTTAACAACCCGAATATCTTGAATTAAAAAATTCATATGGTCAAGAAAATTTTGTTATTTGTTGTAGCCATTTTGTTGCTTACCATTGGTTTGACCTTCACCAACCGGTTTTCACATTTGAAAAATTTTGCAACCTGGGGCGTTCATACCATTCATGATCACAAGACCCATCCTGTAAGAGTGGTTGAAAGTGGTGATGCTCCACAGGCATGGCCATACGATTCAGCATACAACCAAAAGCAAATCCCCCAGGAGTTCATGACCATCATTGACTCCAATGATACCCATGCATTTCTCGTCATTCAGGATGGCAAGCTCATCTATGAAAAATATTGGGATGGGTATGACAGTGCCAAAATCAGTGGATCTTTTTCTGCTGCCAAAAGCATCATCTCCCTGCTGATTGGCATTGCCGTCGATGAAGGAAAAATCAAATCTGTGGATGAACCTGCCGGGAATTATCTTCCACATTTCAAAACCAATGGGCTGGATAAAGTTCGCATCAAGGATTTGCTGACCATGAGTTCAGGTACAAACTATTTTGAAGGAGACAAAAGTTATTTCAGCATGAATGCCTACGGGTATTATGGTGATGACGAGGAATACATGGTGAACATGATGGAGAAAAAAGAAGCGCCTGGTGTTTACTGGCAGTACCGCAGCGGCGATACACAGGTGTTGGGACTGATTGTAGAAAAAGTATTTGGCCAGTCGATTTCTGCACTGGTTTCCGAAAGGTTCATGAAACCCATGGGTGCCAATGCAGACGCCCTTTGGTTGCTCGATGGTGCAGAAAAACATGAAAAAGCCTTCTGTTGTTTCAATGCAGTGGCCAGGGATTATGCAAAATTCGGACAGCTGGTTTTGAACAAGGGCAATTGGAATGGAAAGCAGATTGTTTCTGAAAAATACATTGCTGAAGCTACTACGCCTGCTACCAGTCTCAAAGACAGAACTGAAAACGATCAGCCGGTAGATTTTTATGGCTATCAGTATTGGATGGTCAATCACAGTGGTGTGCATGCCATTGCGCAGAATGGACTATTTGGTCAGTACGTGTACATCATTCCTGAAAAAAATGCAGTTGTTGTGCGCTTGGGCGAATCCAAAGTGACAAAGCCTATCCACCACCACCAGCCTGAAAATTTTACCTACATCGATGCGGCGCTTGCTGTGTTGAAATAAGCCTGCATAAACAGGGCCGGAAAAAGTACCAGGTTTGCTGCGAAAAGCAGCTATAAAAAAAGGGCGTTTCTGTTAAGAAACACCCTTGAATGAAAATGAAGGAACGACTTTATTTCTTGAACTCCCAGCCAGACCTGTTGATCCTGGATACAAACTGGTTGGCATCATCGAAGTTGGTGATCTTCATGGAAGCACCATCCCAAAGCAGTTTCTTTCTTCCGTAGAAGTCAAACGCCTTGTTGCCATTGGGTCTTGTAACTTCTTTGCGCAACATGTAGCTCCTGATGGCAAGGTTACCCATCAACACAGTTTCTGTAAGCGGACCAGAGTAGTCGAATGATGAGCTGAGTTCCTTGTGTGCCTTGCTGTTGAAGCCAGCCTTGCAAGCTTCGGTCCAGGAAACCTGGTGCCCGTATTCAGGCAGTTTCACAGCATTTTTGTCTGTCTCCGGGGCAACAATCTTCTCGCCTGTATTCAGGTAGATTTTAGGCCTGTTTCCATACATGTCAATGGCCATCAATCCTTTTGTACCATGAAGGAAAATTCCGTTGGCACCGTTACCGTCTGTGCTCAGTGGCTCATTGGCAGGAAGCTGGTCAGGGTGGAAAGGACGAATACCGCCATCCATCCAAACCATTTTCACCGGACTGTTGTTTTTCTTGGTTGCAGGGAACTTGATTTCAACATGGGATGAAGGAGGGCACCCTTCTGGGATGTATTCAGGATTCCAATCCCTGATGAATACTGATCCTACGCTGCATTCCACTTCAGTTGGATAGCCAAGTCCGAGTATCCTGAACGGAGAGTCAATGGTATGACATCCGATATCACCCAAAGCACCGGTACCGAAGTTCCACCATCCACGCCACTTGAAAGGATGGAAGAGTGGGTTATAGTCCATATACGCTGCAGGTCCAATCCAGGTATCCCACTCTTTGGCAGACATGGAGGCTGGCAAGGCAGGCTTGTCTGTTGGCACTGGAATGCCTTGAGGCCATACCGGCCTGTCTGTCCAGATGTTCACGGTATGAACCGTTCCGATCAATCCTTTGTCGAACCAATCCATGGCAACTTTCTGCAAAGGATTGGAAGCACCCTGGTTTCCCATCTGGGTAACTACCTTGTTTTTTCTTGCAGCCTCGGTAAGCATCCTGGCTTCAGCAATATTGTGTGTCAGTGGCTTTTGAACATAAACGTGTTTTCCCATTGACATGCAGGCCATGGCGGCATACGCATGAAAATGGTCTGGTGTTGAGATGGTTACTGCATCAATTTCTTTTCCAGACTTGTCCAGCATTTCCCTGAAATCGCGGTATTTCGCAGCGTTGGGGAATTTTTCAAATGAGTTCTTGCACTTGTCCCAATCCAGGTCAGCCATGGCTACCACATTGTTGGCGCCATTGTTGTAGGAATTCAAAAGATCTGATTGCCCTTTACCGCCAGCACCAATGGCAGCGATGTTGAGCTTGTCGCTCGGGGCTGTGTATCCCTTGCCAATGACGTGGCGCGGAACAATAAAAAAACCTGCAGCAGCAATCGAGCCCTGCTTGATGAAATTTCTTCTGTTGTTTTGTTTTGGCATGACTTTGGTTTTATCGTTCGTTTGATGCTGAAAATAAGCAAAAATTGCGATTCATTTCTTTATAGATTCTCAACCTTCTTCACCCCTAAACCCTTCAACCTCCCTCAACCTCTCTTAACCTCCCTCAACCTCTCTTAACCTCCCTCAACCTCTTCAACTTCTTCATTCCTACATGTTTCAGATTTTTTTGGCAAATTTCTGTGCTTTCAATGCCAGCTCTGTTGCCAGAAAGCAATGCGCCTGTGGCATGGCAGTTTCTGTTCTGTTGATGACATCGTCCACAAATTGCTTGCCAAAAGGAAGTGGCTCGTTGTTGCAATCAAGGTAGATGGTCTCCTTGTTGTTGGCCATGTAAAGATGATTGCCTGATCCGTATCGCGCGATGTCTATGTTTTTCCTGATCTCAATGAATCCATCAGAGCCGAGAATGGTCAGCCTGCCATCGCCCCAGGTTTTCAGGCCATCTGGAGTAAACCAGTCTACCCTGATGTAACCCCCGCCGCCATTGCCTTTCAGCATGACATCGCCAAAGTCCTCAAATTGCGGATATTGCTTGTTGTTGACATTGCCGGTTTGGGAAGCAACCACCTCTGCTGATGTGGAGCCTGTGAAAAACAGGAATTGGTCAAATTGGTGCGACCCAATATCACAGATGATTCCGCCATATCTTTTCTTGTCAAAGAACCATTCGGGTCTGCTTTTGGGACTCATTCGATGTGGGCCAAGACCAATGGTTTGAACCACTTTCCCGATTGCCCCTGCCTTGATGAGTTCTCCAGCCTTGACGGTAGCCTTGTTTTCAAAACGCTCACTGAACATGATGGAGTAGATGCGTTTGGTTTCCTTCTGCACTTTCCGTACTTCCGCCAACTGCTCCAGTGTTGTGATGCCTGGCTTGTCTACCAGGTAATCTTTTCCATGTTTCATCACCTCAATGCCCAAGGGCCCCCTTTCGTCAGGGATCCCTGAACTGAGGATTACCTGGATGGAATTGTCTTCCAATATTTCTTTGGCACTGGAGGCCTGTTTTACCTGCGGATAGGCTTTTACAAATGCGGCCAGAAGCTCAGGCTCTTTTGCATAAACCGCTATGAGTTCACCCCCGCCTTTGATGACGGCGTTGCACATGCCATAGATATGGCTATGGTTGATGTTGATGACAGAAAACCGGATACGGGTTTCCACCGGCAGTTCCGTTTCTTGTTTTTCTGTAAAAGAAGAAAGCATCATCAATCCGCTGGCAGCGGCAGTACTTTTGAGGAATTCGCGTCTTTGGGGCATATAGTTAGTTGTGGGTTCTGGGTTGTGGGAAAGAAATCGTTCTCGTAAAATAATGAATTTATTTATTGATTGTTGATTAATTCCAATTCAAATCTTATAGCAATCATGGGTTTTCAACAAAAAAAAGTCTAATTCAATGAGCAAGTGTATTAGACCCCCTTTTTCAGCTCACTATACCATTCTGCCGTTATTCCCACGAACTCTGCTATTATATATGGCAGGTACATTCTTTATCACGCGGGTACATTTGTCAATTAAAAAATGTCTTGGTTTTAGCCCCAGTGAAAAAACTGTCGACACATCCCAAAAGGGAAATATTCACTAAGGGGGAAATTGTTCATGGAATAAAGACCTATCGTTAGAAAAATTCAAAAACTTGAACTAGTTCAATTAATTATAAATACAGCCGCTTTAAACTCCAATTGCCTCGCTTTTCATTTTTTACAAAATTACTTTTGTGATGTTAAAAAGTCAAAAGGGAATCCTTTTCAACGAATAGTAATATGAATACACCTAATCCAATAGATACAAGTTCGTTTAAAGCTAATTTTCACAGTTATTTTGTTTTACTCTTATTAGTCATGTCTATTGGTGTTGTCCATGCGCAAGCTCCTCGTAAACCTACCAATTGGATGCTTGCACCAATCAACACAGACAGTTTAGTCTTGTATGTAACTGGATCAGTGGTTTTTTCCAAACAAAGCTTGAAAGAAAGGGGGGTTACCACCCCTTTTAATTATCTGTATGATGAAGTAAACAACAATGTATACAAAACCGGATTTTCTCTCGGCGTTCGATTTGAAGGCAAACTGAAAAGAAACAATCGCTACTCAGTCAGCGTTACGATGAACCAAATCAATGCAGGCACTTATTACAAGAAAAAATTTACCCTTTCTCCGTTCATTGAAGAGTTTACCCATTTCAAATCGGATAAAATATTTACTACAATCAATATTGCTCCACATTACAAATATTTTATACCGCTACGTGGTATAAAAAATTATACGTTTTATGCAATTGCGGGACCAAGTTTTGATTACCGTATTTCTAAAATCAGTCAAGAGAGTTTAGTAAATAGAGCTACCAAACGTGCATTCATTGGTGCAGATTTTGGAGTAGAAATTGAGCGCGATAGTCGTTATCTCTTTTTTGCGCATTATAAGCTGGGTACAAATATTTCTCAAACTACTGTCCCGGTTAAGCTTAATCGATTTGAAATTGGAATGTGTATCAATACAAAGCATCTTTTTAACTCAAAAATAAAATGAAAACAACAGTTCAACTGGTTATCATCACTATAGTAGTTTTCTTTTTAGGTTCCTGTAAAAAAGATACATCTGGCGTAAAAATTGGAATTGCATCCAAGATGCTATCCAATAAAGTTTGGTATTTGGATCATAAACAAGAGGGAGGTGTTACGAAATCGTATGTTGGACAAGCAACCTATTCAATTAGTTTTTTAAAGAACAAAACAACCAAAGACTCAGACGGATATACTGGACTTTATCTTATTGAAAACCAAAACAACCAACTTCAAATTCGCGTTTCTGCATTGTCGGTCAATAACAATTCGATCAGCTATGTCCATGTTATTGAATCAATTGGAGATACCAAAATGATTTTATCTTATTTCCCTTCAGGACAGACAGAGAAAATCAAACTTTTTTATACCTCTAGAAATTAAAATTATATGGAGGGTAAAAAGCCTAAAATATTGCTTGGTACTTTTCTATTTTTTATTACAATTCTATTTACCCAAGAATTAGATGCGCAGGAATTGAAAGGTGCTTTTATCATGAGCAGTGTAGGAGGAATTCAAAATGCTTCCAACAATGTAATGGCCTTTCATTTTAACAGTAACTCCGAATGCTTAACGCTACAAAATGGTTCAGCTGTATTAATTGGAGAGAGAGCGATAGGTGCATTTGTTGTCTATTGTGATAAAACTTCAAATATTCATACACTTGGAATAAAAGTCTATCCTAATCCAGTGGCTTCGTTTGCACAAGTGAAATTCATTACAACACCGCCATTGCATGAAGCCTTTACTTATTCAATTTGGACAGCGAATGGGAGGATGGTAAAGCGTGGGAAAGCGACGGGGGCAGCGATCTTTAAGGGTCTCGCGTTGGATATGAGAACAGAAAGTTCTGGCGTTTACATCATCAGAATTGAGTCCGCCACTTCTTCAGATGTTTTAAAGTTTATAAAAGCCAATTAATTGAATTTATTACAGACCAACATATTTAATCCTATACAAGACTAATATTATGCGTTTTATTTCAATTTTTAAATTCAAGATTTTAGTGATATCATTTTTGCTATCATTATTTTCTTCAAACTTACTTGCACAAACAAGTGACATTGGAATATTTTTTCAAGCTGTCGCAAGAGATAATTTTTCTAATCCTGCTAAGGATAGAAAAATTTATGTGCAATCCACTATTTTACAATCCACACCTACCGGTACCAAATTGCTCGTGGAGGATCACCAAACTAAAACAGATGCTTCGGGTGTTTTTAATATTAGTATTGGACAAGGTACCAGAGTTGGCGGTGTTAGTAATAGCTTAATCAGTATTGATTGGTCGAATGGCCCTTTTTATCTAAACCTAAAGGTGTCGATAACACCCATAGCTGCTCAAAATGGCTGGGATTATAAAAAGGAATGGATTGATATGGGAACAACCAGTTTTGGAGCAGTACCTTACGCATTTTTTTCAGCTAGTTCTGCAAAAGATAAAGACAAATTAGATATTTCCGATACAGCATCGATGTTGAGCAATCGTTTTGCAAGAGACACCGCAGCGCTATCCAATAGGATCGATTTGAAAGTTAATATTTCAGATACGGCATCAATGCTCAGTAGTCGTTTTGCGAGAGATACGGCAGCGTTATCAAGCAGGATCGATTTGAAAGTCAATATTTCAGATACGGCATCGATGTTGAGCAATCGTTTTGCGAGAGATACAGCTTCGTTGTCTGGTAGGATCGATTTGAAAGTCAATATTTCTGATACGGCATCGATGTTGAGCAATCGTTTTGCAAGAGACACTGCATCATTATCCAATAGGATAAATTTGAAGGTCAATATTTCCGATACGGCATCAATGCTGAGCAATCGTTTTGCAAGAGACACCGCAGCGCTATCTAATAGGATTAACTTGAAAGTCAATATTTCCGATACGGCATCGATGTTGAGCAATCGATTTGCGAGAGACACGGCTTCGTTGTCTAATAGGATTAATTTGAAAGTCAATATTGCTGATACTGCATCAATGTTGAGCAAT